>JAUWJE010000027.1 GCA_030607835.1 Candidatus Fermentibacterota bacterium
AACGATTACCAGACTGCAGTGTTCCGGAATCAGACAGTTCAGGAGGATTACTGCATTGATATTCATGGATCCGATTATCTGTTCCGTATCTCCGGAGATCAGGTGGTTACGTTGAGCTCTCCGGATCCCCTTCCCACGGCAAACTGGATATTCCCGAATCCCTCCAAGGGAATTCTTGTTCTGAATACTACACCACCGATTGGTCCGGATACTTATCTCACTTTGCGATTCTTTGACGTTGAGCCTCCTCGTGAGAACTGTCTTGGTCCGGATCTTCATTCGATTGTGCCTGCGGGAGATTCCAGTAATTACTACATGCGCCTTTCTCTGGGTGAAGATGTCTTGCCGGTATACTTATCGGCTCACCCTGACGGTTACGAACGGACGGCAACATGGATCATGGATGAGATACCTTTTGTTCATCCGGATCAGGGTGATCTGTGGGGTTTTTCAACAACTTCAACAGGAGATGAGAAAGTAACTGCCCAGATGATCCAACTTCTTGAGGAGCATCCTGGTCTAAAGATGAACTGGCTCATTCTCCCGGATGCGATACTTACGCCAAACCGTGATTCTGTATGGTTTGAACCGGGGTGGGAGGAGAGCTGGTCACACTGGCACTGCACATGGCGGATTTCAACTCTTGCTCCTCCCGACTATCTCGAATGGCTTCTCAATATCCAGAATGATGTCTATCAATGGGCTGACAGAGTGAATCTGGGATGCCACGGCTACCACCATACTCCAAACCCCGATTCTTCTTTCGGAGAGTATCACGAATTCATCACATACGAACCGGATGAACACATGGAACGATTCATGATGACAATGAGCGACATAGCTAAAATGGGTCTTGATACCGCAATGGTCAGGTCCATCAGATATGCCGGACACAGAACTTCCCTTAGCGGGCTTTACGCTACAGTAGCCCATGGTTTTGAATATTACTGTAATGGCGTCCGATGGTGGGAGTTGATGGGTGGTGAACCGTTCTGGGATCTTTATATATCGAAGTATCAGACCCCTGAAGGTCGGATATGGGGGACGAATACGGTCTGGTGGGGCGATTACGTGACTCAGCAGCCATATGAATATCTCAGTACCGTACTTGAACGGGGAAAACACTGCCTTCTTGGAGCTCATCCTATCAACATGCTCGCTCCGGAGGCATGGCCAGAGCCATACAACAGGATAGACAGTTTATGTACATCTCTCGAAACCGATTATCCACATTTTGGCTGGCTGTTCCCGATCGAGTATGGTGAATTCCTTGAAGACTGTTACAACATTACAGTAAAATCCATCCGGTGGAGGGAAGACAATCTGACAATGGATTTCTCAGGCAGTACTCCTTCAGGCCAGACAATCGTTGCCGAACTCCCTCCGGAAGCTATCATTGAGGAAGTGCTGATTGACGGAGCACCCACAAGCTGGGAAACCAGACCGGGGGGAAGACTTTTCATTACGGCAGCCGGTCTGGAACAGGATGACCATTCGCTCATTGTAAACTGGTCAGGAACAGGTATTGAAGAAGAAAACAGCGAGTCAATTCCTTCAGCGGTTCTGAGTGTTTCCAATCCTTCCGGAAGGAGCATTACCATTTCAGGTTCAGGCTTTCCTGCAATTCCCTGTGTCATCTCAATATATGATCTGTCAGGTAGAGAAATTCTCAGAAAGCAGATTCCTTCCGACGAGAATGGATCATTCACAGCGGTGATAGACTGGACCACCGGCGGCAGAGCATATCCCCCGAACGGCGTATACTTTGTAATGACTCAATCAGCCGATGTCCGTGTTTCTGCTCCCGTGGTGCATTTACAGTGAATATCTGACAAAAGCTCTTCCGTAGATTAGGTTCCCTCATCATGAAAAACAGTGAATTTCGATCAGAAGATATCAGAATCACTCAGCTCGAGAACGGTCTTACCGTTATTCTTCAGGAGATGGAGTACTCTCCTGTGGCTGCTGTAACGGTAGCGTACCGCATTGGTCCATTATGGGAAACTCAGATAACAAGAGGTCTCAGTCATTTCTGTGAGCACATGATGTTCAAGGATTCGCGTAAATATGGCCCTGGCAAATTCTGGCAAATCGTTCAGCGGAATGGTGGGCTGGCAAATGCTTACACATCCAGGGATATAACGGTGTATTTCTCCGTAGTTCCCATAGCAGGTCTGGACGATATTCTGAGTCTGGAATCTGACAGAATGTTCAACTGTCTCATGGACGCAAACGAAGTAGCCTCGGAGAAAAAGGTAATACTTGAAGAAGAACTGCTCACTAGCAGAGAAAGCCCTGAAGGCGCTCTTGACATCTCCCTCTACAGTACCGCATTCAACAAACATCCATATAGAAATTCGATTACGGGTAATGCATCTGACATTCAATCATTCACGCAGAAGAAGCTGAAAAAGTTCTATAGAAACTTCTACAATCCATCAAACGCCGTAATTGCAGTCGTGGGAAGAATAGATCCTGATTCGGTATTCAGCCGCATCAAAGATCTCTTCGGATCTGAATCAATGGTAGACACAGTTCGACCGGTAATCACGTCAGAACCTCCGCAGACAGGTACCAGAAGAGTTGATAGAAAGCATCCATCACAACTTCCAAGAATATCAATCGGCTTCAGAGTACCTGCGGCGGATCAGCAGGCATCCTCAGCACTTTCACTCATTTCAATCTATCTGGCTTCAGGGAGATCAAGCAGGTTTGAAGAGCTGCTTGTTAAACCTGGTCTGGTTCTTGATGTCGCAGCTTCAACCAACACACTGATACAACCAGGTCTTTACACAATTCATGCGGTCCTTCCACCGGAAGGCTCTCCTGATGAAGTGGAAAAACTCATATTCAGTGAACTTGAGCGTGTATCAGCTGAGGGTATCAGTTCATCTGAAGTTCAGAGATTGAAGAAAAGAAGAACTGCATGGAGTACTATTTCAGATGCTGATCCACTGAGCAGATCAAGAAGGCTGTCTACGGGACAGGCAAGATTCGATGATCCCCTCTATTTCTGGCACTCAATAATCAATACAGGCAAAGTAACCACTGATGAGATCAAAGCTGCTGTCTCCAGATATTTAATAAAAGACAACGCTACAATAGCCGGACTGAAGCCAATGGGATCAATATCAGGTTATAGCGCACCGAAAGTTCCGGATGCGTCGGTGAAACCTGACCTGATTCCACCATCCAGTCTCAAACCCTCCGATATTGATATTCCGGACAGTCTTATCAGGGCACCATCTATTTCAGTTGGTGACAATGCCAGAGAAATTATCCTTGAGAACAATCTGAGAATAATTTTGAAAAAGGATAGTTCATTTCCAGTCCTTTCCCTTGGTTTTTCCTGTCCGATGGGTGCCGATAGAGAACCGGATAAGCTGACCGGATTATCAGAAGTCACCGCTGAAGCCATGCTCTATGGAACACCGAACGAGGACAGCATCAAGTTCAATTCCAGATTGGAGAACCTTGGGAGCAGCATTGATTTATCCTCTTCGAATAAGTATGCAGGGGGAATAGTCACGGTTCTTGAGAAAGACGCGGAACAGGCACTTTCAGTAGTGGCAGACCTCTTCAGGAAGCCGGCCTTCAGAGAAGAAGACATTAACTCGATCATCAGAGACACAATTGCAAGTCTCAATGAGTGGACCAGCACCCCGATTGGCGCAGCGATGGAATCCTTTTCAAAGCAGTCGACTGATCCGCCTGAAAAATCCCCTGTTCCCTCGAAGGAATCTTTAAGTGCGATACCAGGAATGATATAGTCCATTTCCACAGGGAATACTGTCGTCCAGCAGGTGCGGTGATCACGGCTGTCGGTGATTTCAATGAAAATGATCTTGTGGGTTTAATAAACAGATATTTCTCCGATTGGAAGAATCCTGAATCCCCTCTAAAACAAGAGGAGGAGGTCAAGAACTCGAAGAATACAACTGAATCATCGATTCAGCTTGAAGGAAGGGAACAGATTGCAGTAATCCTTGGTTCACCGGCACCTCCAAGATTTGGTCGAGACACGTACGCTTTCCACATTCTAAATGGGATTCTTGGTGAAGGAATTGGATCAAGACTCGGCAGAAGTATCAGAGAAACCGGATTGACATACCATGTCAGCAGTATTTACCTGCCCTTCGCCTCCAGGGGCAGGCTGGCGATTATTCTTCTTACAAGTCCATCCGCATTCAGGGAAGCATTGGGAAAACTGAAAGACGAACTATCAAAACTTGCTGAAAGTCCGGTGAGCAGGAATGAACTCAGACTGGAGAAGGCAAGTTATATCGGTCATCAGGAACTCGGAATGATGAAATACAGTGCAATTTCCAGAGTACTACTTAATTACGCTTCGATGAACCTTCCACTTGACCACGACAGAAATTCACTCAGGATAATTGCAGAACTCACTGAGATTGATCTTCAGAAAGCAGCTGAACGATGGTTAGGTAGAGGAATTACATACCTTTCAGTTGCTGGTGCGGTGAATAAAGATCTTGTTTAACCTTTTTCTTTTTCCATTTCTCCTGCAGAAGGATACCGCTTATCACGAGAAGTAATCCTCCTACGGTGAAAATTCCAATTTGCTCACCTACAATGGAACCAATGAAAACAAGAGCCAGAAAGGGAGTCAGGTAGATGAGATTCCCTATTTCCGCTGTAGTATCAGCAAGCTCAAGAGCTTTCTGCCAGATAACAAATGTGATACCCATCTCGAAAATCCCCACATAGACGGCACCGGCTATTCCCACAAGATCCGTCTGGACAATATTCGCCAGTCTCCCGGTCATCAATCCAAACAGGACAAGATAGACTATGCCGAAGGAAAACGCTTCCGCGAGAGTTACAACAGCATTACCGGAAGAACGAAGATTCATGATCCAGAAAGCTGCCCATATTACTGTGCTCAACAGAGCAAGTCCTAGGGCAGTTATGGATAGATATCCACCAGCCGGATTTCCACCAAGCACAAGCACTGCAACTCCACAGAAACTAATGCACGAAGAGATCAGAATTCTCGATGTGATTCTCTGCCTGAGAAAGGGAATTGAAAGAAGCAGGAGCATTATCGGCCAGAGGTAGTTGATTACCATGGCTATCTGAGCAGGCAATCTGTCGTATGCCTCAAAGAGTACAAGATAGTAAAGGAATGGATTCAGCAGCCCTCTGATAGAGGCTCCCGCAAGCCTTTTCCCGGAAAAGACAATAGATCCACTTACTCTTTTCTTCACAAGAACCAGTGTCCAGAGAATTATTAAAGAAACACAGGAAGCAAGGAACACCAGCTTGAAAGGAGTAAGGCTTCGAAGAGACAGTTTGAAAGCGGTTGATGCTGTGGACCAGAACAGCACGGCAACAATCGCAAGTAGTCTGGATTTCTTCCAGTAAACACTCTTCATATTTCTCCATTTTCACGTTCCACTTAAACTACAATATGTTAGGTGTCCGCCATAGTAAACCAGTCACGAGTCCGGGCGAAATATTCCTTATATAGAAGGACCGCAGATCACTGATTGTCTTCAAGATAGCGCAATATATGGGTTATTGTGGCTCTGTCAGATACAAGATGTGGTGTTTTCTCACTTGACGCGCGGAAGTCTGAGAATATTATCGACAAGGGGAAAAGTAGATCCGGGTAATATTATCACGATTCTATTGTTCTTTAAGTAAGAGAAAATAGCAGATTTCAATTTGGGAGTCTGCGCTTCATTGACCGAGGTAACAATGGACTGGCTGATTCGCAAGCGTGACGGCAAAATAATCAATTTCAGCAAGCTGAAGATTGAAAAGGCGATCAAACGCACACTGAAAGCATCGTCAACAGAATCCGATCCTTCCGAGATCACGGATCAGGTTGAGGCAGCGCTGTATATGAACTTCTTTAAAACAGGTTCAATTCCTACGGTTGAGCAGATACAGGATTTCGTTGAAGAAACTTTTGTGCTTCGCAAACTGACTTCCGCTGCGCGAGCGTTCATTCTTTACAGAGAAAAGAAAAGTGAAGCCAGGGATGTTGATCATCTTCTGAGCGGAATGGTAGGAGCTGTTTCCGACTATATCAGCAGAGATGACTGGAGAGTAAAAGAGAATTCAAACATGAATTACTCCCTCCAGGGTTTGAATTTCTATCTGTCATCTTCAATTACGAGGAGATACTGGCTCAGCAGAATCTATACTCCCAGAATTCGAGGATTCCAGGAGAACGGTGATTTTCACATACATGATCTGGGAATACTTGGACCGTATTGTGTTGGATGGGATCTCATGACACTGCTAAAGGAAGGATTCAGGGGAGCAAGGGGAAAAACCGAATCAAATCCACCCGTTCATCTCAGAACAGCACTCGGTCAGGTTGTGAATTATTTCTACACCCTCCAGGGAGAGGCTGCCGGTGCACAGGCCTTCTCGAATTTCGATACGCTTCTTGCACCATTCATCAGATATGACAAGCTGGATTATACGCAGGTCAAACAGGCTTTTCAGGAATTCCTTTTTAATATTAATATCCCGACCAGAGTAGGATTTCAGGCTCCATTCACAAACATCACTATGGACCTTAAACCTACAGAGGCTCTCTCTGATCAGAATGTAATAATTGGAGGTAAAGAGAAAGACGCGGTATATGGTGATTTCCAGGCGGAAATGAACATGATAAACCACGCATTCGCTGAACTCATGATGGAAGGCGACTCGAAAGGAAGAATCTTCACTTTCCCGATACCCACTTACAACCTGACAAAGGATTTCAACTGGGATGATGAAAACCTCAAGCCGATGTGGGAAATGACCGGGAAATACGGTGTTCCATACTTCAGCAATTTTGTTAATTCAGACATGGACCCTGATGATGCCAGGAGCATGTGCTGCAGACTGCGTCTTGATAACAGAGAACTTCGAAGCAGAGGGGGCGGATTGTTCGGTTCAAATCCCCTGACAGGTTCAATTGGTGTTGTTACGATAAACCTTCCCAGGATCGGTTACACATCAGCAGATGAAGAAGAATTCTATGACCGTCTTTCATCCGTAATGGAAGCTGCAAGAGAATCACTTGAGCTCAAGCGTGATCTAATCGAAAAACTAACGGATAGAGGTCTTTACCCATATACAAGTCATTACCTGCGCAGCATCAAACATGATCAGGGGAAATACTGGAGCAATCACTTCTCGACTATCGGACTCATCGGTATGAACGAATGCTGCATGAATTTCCTCGGGAAGAGTATCGCTACCGAAGAAGGACGATTGTGGGCACTTTCGATTCTTGAATTCATGAGAGATAAGCTATCGGAGTTCCAGGAGGAGACTGGCAACCTGTACAATCTTGAGGCATCCCCGGCGGAAGGTGCTTCCTACAGCCTGGCCAGAAAAGACATGAAGGAATTCCCGGACGCGTATTTCATGGGCAGTTCAGACCCTTATTACACTAACTCTGTTCATCTGCCCGTAACGGAGCAGATGGATGTCTACTCTCTGCTTGAGCATCAGGACCCTCTCCAGACAATGTTTACAGGAGGAACTGTTGTTCACATCTTCATAGGTGAAGCAATTACAGATTGGAAAATGGTTCGGAAACTGGCAAAATCCATTGTTACGAGATTCCATCTGCCATATTTCAGTTTTACTCCTACTTTTTCCATCTGCCCGATTCATGGCTATATTGCGGGAGAACATTTCCTGTGCCCGTATCCACACAGTAAAGAGGAACTTTCTGAATTCGGAGAAATCGTAGACACAGATGAGCAGCTGCCCGAAGGTAGCTACAGTGAAATTGATGAAAACACCTTGGAGGAACAGGGAAGTCTGTTCCTCAACATCGGAAAGGTTCAAACAAATGTCTGAAGCCAATGGAAAAACACGTATAAAGGCAATCAGAGCAGAAGTATATTCAAGAATTGTGGGTTATTACAGGCCTGTCCAGAATTGGAATCGCGGAAAAAGGGAGGAATTTTCTCAGCGGAAGTATATCACTCTTGAGAAATCGAAACAAAAGGTTGCTAATTGATTCAATCCCTCACAGGGACCAGCCTGATTGAGTACCCTGGAAAGATAACAGCCATCGTTTTCATAGGTGGATGTAATCTTTATTGCCCATTCTGTCATAATCCTGAACTGGTCAGACCTGATATGCTCGAAAAGGAATTCGGCCTTTCACATGAAACGGTGTTGAGGGAACTGTCTGAGCGAGAGGGGTTCATCGAAGCTGTCTGCATTACAGGCGGAGAACCGCTGATCTACAGCCGTCTTTCCGAGTTGGTCAAAAGTATCAGGATACATACATCTCTATCAATAAAACTTGACACGAACGGAACCAGACCCGAGGAACTTGAAAATATCCTCGAGTATATCGACTTCGTCGCCATGGACCTGAAAAGCTCTCCAGCGAAGTATCCGATAGCCACTGGTGAAAAAGCGGTTTTTGCTGACGTAAGCATGTCAATTGATATAATAAAAACTCTGCCTGAATATGAATTCAGGACAACAATGGTTCCAGGCATTGTCGATGGAGATGATGTTATAGAGCTACTTAGAAAAATCGCTCCCGTGAAGAGATATGTACTTCAGGGGTTTCATTCTTCTAAAACACTATCTAATAATTTCACAGGGATAGCCTCTTACCCGAAAGGTTATCTGGAAGAAGTTGCAGAGAATATCAGGAGTCTGGGATTCGCGCAGAGTGTCAGCGTCAGGTTTTAGACTTAATCCTGATCAGGATATCTGAATCTTCCCGGTAACCCTTCATCGATGAGAGAAGTCCACGCAAAGATCCCTCTATCATTTCTGCAGGAAACTTCCCAACCCTCAAAGATCTGCCATCAACAGTAATTTCAATTCTCCCCGGAGCGTAAAAACACTCCTCTTCCCTCCTGTCGCCTTTCAGAATCGATTCCGCCATGCGCCGGCAGTCCGTTCCGCATCTGCCGCATTCCCCTTCAGTTTTCTGTGGCAGAAGATTAAAAGTGTTTCTGTATATAGCGGCATAATCTGTATCTGCGCCATCAACTTGAAATGTTGCCAGAACTAGTGAAGATCCGGAAGTCACTTCCCCCCCGCAATCTACGATCGGAGCGATCATCTCACTGTCAGCTGGAATGATTGCAAGATCGGGAGGTATTGATTCAAGCAAACCCTTAATGGATGACTCACCCGGATATGTTACTTCACTTTCACCGGACAGATTCGTGGATATCACGCAGATCGTTCTCTCAGATAGAGCTTCGCAGAATCTGGAGATGAAGTCCCTCCGCATTGCCGGCTCCCCTTTTACTATCAGACACTTCATGGAATCTCCTTCTCAGAAAACATGAACGGCACTGGCCTTGAAGGATATATGCACATCCTGACCTTCTGTCAGATTCAGTTCGGTTAGAGCACTTCTGGTAACTGACGAAATTAATGAAAGGTTACCGCAATCCACGGAGATATTGAAAACCGAGCCCGTGCGCTCAATGGATATGATCGTCCCGGTAAAATGGTTTCGTTCGCTTGTAACAGTAGTTTCCCTTGAAACAACTATTGCCTCAGGCGGTATTGCCAGGAAACCATGTCCTCTCTTATCCGATGTATGCCTGACAGGATGCTCTTCAACTATAGCTCCGCCTTCACTGAATTCCGCCGGGAAAACATTCTTCATTCCAACAAATAAAGCCATGAACGGAGTTTTCGGGCTGTAAAAGATATCATCAATCGTTCCTGTCTGTTCTATCCTGCCATCCCTCATGACAGCACCAGTCGTACCGAGAGACAGGGCATCAGTGAAATCGTGAGTAGCCATGATGAACGTGATACCTGTCCTTGAATGAAGATCTCTCAGTCTGCGGAGCAGGTTAAGTCTCAGACTCGGATCGAGTGAAGTAGTCGGTTCATCCAATATCAGGACGGACGGTTCAATCACAAGGGCACGCGCAAGCGCGATACGCTGCAGCTCACCGCCAGAAAGAGTACCGGAATCTCGTTCCCCGTACCCTTCCAGATCCACCATTTCAAGTGCCCGGGAAACCCTCCTGCTAATCTCATCCTTTGAGAATCCTCTTATTCGCAGTCCCCATTCAACATTTGAGAATACACTCCCTCGGAACAGAACAGGTCTCTGGAAGACTGTGACCATCCTCCTTCGTGCCCGCAATCTCCCTTTACCGCGGTGCGGGATAGCTTTATCAAGGTACTTTACACGTCCGGACGAGGGGTTATCCAGAAGACCCGCTATTCTTAAGAGAGTAGTTTTCCCACAGCCGGTTGGACCCATAAGAACGAAAAACTCATTACTGGAGACAGAAAGATTCACATCATTGAGGATCTGCTGCCCGCTCTTCCTCTGAGAGATGTTTTCAAGTTCAAGTATCATCGGTTTCCTCTATGCTGAAGAGTGTTAACTGTAAGGCTCACAATCATGGCTAGAGCAAGAAGGATGATACCAAGGGCAATTGAAGCGGAAGTCTCTCCCTTTCCAACACCAAGCGCAATTGCTGTTGTAAGTGTGCGCGTATGACCGGAGATATTACCACCGACTATAATTGCTACGCCAATTTCCGACACTGCCCTGCCGAATCCCATGAGAACCGTAGTCAATACCATATATCTTGACTCGGACAGAACCTTGAGGATCATCTGCATTTGTCCTGCTCCCAGAGATACAGCCGTATCTGAGATATCTCTCCCCATACTGGAAAGAGTGGATATCATCAGCCCGGTAATGATGGGAGCTATCAGGAGAACTTCACCAAGTACGATTGCACCTGGAGTAAACAGCATTCCAAGACTTCCAAGAGGCCCTGCCCTGGATATGAGCAGAAATACCAGCATGCCCACAAATACCGTGGGCACGCTGAAAAGTGTCTGAATAATACTGACAAGAAATCTTTTTCCTCTGAATCGGCTGAAGTGTATCAGACAAGCGACAGGAATGAAGATCAACGCTGCGAGCAGCGTAGCACTAACAGATATCATCAGGGTCCGAAATGCGATTGAGAACACAACGGGGTCTCCGGAGATAATCATATTGAGGGCGATGCGGAAGGCTTCAAGCAACTGGGGCATTTGTTACCCTATATATCCTCTCCGGCACAGGGAGTGAACAACTGTATGCCGTACTCATCAACACCGTAGTTTCCGATAAGCTCCTGCACGGTTTCCGAAGTAAGGAATTCCCTGAGATTTGCTGCCATTTCCGGATCCCGGGACGATGTGACTTCGAGTACCGAATATACATTCAGAAGCATATCACCCTGATCGACCACCGGTTCCAGATCAAGATCACTCTGGTAAGCAATGAAGGTTCCCATGTCCGAGAGCGTATATGCATCCATTTCATTTGCCATGACAAGTGTAGCGCCCATCCCGCTTCCGCCTTCTACATACCAGTCACCCGATGATTTAACGTCCTCATAGTCGAATCCTGCAGCGACCCAGATGGCTTTTTCCTTACCATGCGTACCTGAATCATCGCCTCGAGAAACGAAAACCGCCTCACCGCTACGCATCAGTGTTGTGAAAGCTTCCTCCGGTAACATTCCGTCCAAGTCTGCAGGATCATCAGGTGGTCCCACAACAAGGAAATAGTTATAAGCGAAAGGAACACGCTCCAAGCCGTATCCTTCATCCACAAACTGCTCTTCCCTGGATCTGGAGTGGACAGTTATCACATCAACATCCCCTCGGAGGCCCCATTCAAGCGCTTTGCCAGTTCCCGCGTAGAGTACGTCGAGTTCAACGTTGTATTCCTCTTCAAACATCGGTTCAAGGTAACCCCACAGACCGGTATCGTACAGACTGGTGGTGGTTGCTACCCTCAACCTGCCGGCACTGGCGAGAGGTGGAACTGGAGCAGGCTCCTGGGTGTGTCCTGCTGATGTCTCTGACTGTCCGCCACAAGCTGCAGAAAGAACCGAAGTGATCAGTACACCGCTGAAAATGTATCTTAGCATTATCGTTCCTCTTCTTTAATAGAAAAGTGAATTTGAAACAGCTGAATTGTGAAGGTGTATTATATCCGTTATGTCGATACGACACAATGGGGTCGGACGTCACTTGCGACACTTACAGCATTAATATCTCCCTGATAAACCGTCATCTTTCTTACATTACTTCTCCTTTACCCCTTGAAATCCTCATCAATAGTGCGTACACTAATAGTACAATGGGAAGACGTATTCGACCTGATTGGGAAGGTGCCCTGCACCATGTGATGGCTCGCGGGATTGATGGCAGGGCTGTATTCAATTCCGAGAGTGATCGCTCAGACCTCTGCCAAAGGCTATCTCAACTCGTTACTAATACAGAAACAAGCGTCTACGCTTGGGTAATTATGCCAAATCATCTGCATATTCTTGTTCGCACAGGAAGCAAACCTATCAGTACATTCATGCACAGGTTACTTACCGGATATGCCGTTTGTTACAATCGGAGAGAAGATAGAAAAGGTCATGTCTTCCAGGGAAGATTCAAGTCTATACTGGTCCAGGAAGAGGAGTATTTCCTGCAACTGGTTAAGTATATCCATCTCAACCCGCTAAAGGCTGGAATAGTAGACGATTACGAATCACTACTGCATTACAATTGGTCGGGTCATGCAAGCCTCTTGGGCAAGAAAAATACGTCCT
>JAUWJE010000035.1 GCA_030607835.1 Candidatus Fermentibacterota bacterium
ATGACTTCGTCAAGGTTCTCCTCAAGGGGGAATTTGATCGAAGGCGGATCAATTCTTGGCCAGTCAAACAGAGGAAAGTACATGTACTTTCTCGGATCGGCTGTATTTGTCAGAGAAAGAGTATATCCTGTTCTTCCATGGAAGGCTTTTCTGAAGTGAATAACCTTCGAGCCCAGCTCGCCTCTGCCAGCCTCAAGATTCTTGCGAACCTTCCAGTCAAAAGCCGGTTTCATGGCGTTTTCAACTGCGAGAGCACCACCCGAAATGAAGAAAAGGTATGGGTGGCTGTCAGGAATGACCGTATCAGCGAATGTTTCCACAAAAGCAGCAAGCTCTTCGCTATAGAAATCCGAATTGGAGGGTTTGTTGATAGCGACACTGGCGAGGTAGTTTCTGAATTCCTCGGTACACAGCCCGGGATGATTCATGCCCAGAGGTGCTGAAGCAAAAAAACTGAAGAGATCAAGATAGTCCTTATCACCCTGAGAATCGTGTATGGTGCATCCCTTGCTTTTCTCAAGATCAAGAACCATATCGAAACCATCTGCCAGCATATGGTTTGCTATTGTTGACCTGACTTTCGATGCAGGTATGTATTTCATTTGTCACCACCCCTTTCGCGAGTTGTATATTTCTGTTTGAACAGGATTGTTGAACACTGGTTCACATTGATTGATTTCCAGAAGAATGTCACCTAATCTCTCTTGAATGAGCCGATTTGTCAACACTTCTTGCAGGATTCCTCTGGCAGTGCGTATATTCATGCCGTATATTGGAAATTAACGTTTTCTATCGTGTTTATTCATAAAATTCAGGGAGAATTCATGAAACCTGTAAGAAATCTCAAAGAACTGAAAAAGATTGCCAGAGAGCTTCCTTCACAACGCGTTGCTGTTGTACGAGCTGATGAAGTTGAAACCATGACCGCTATTGGTACTGCTGTCAAAGATAGTATGGTTGAGGCGGTTCTTATCGGTCCTGAAAAGGGAATTCGAGAAGCTGCGGAAAAGGCTGATTTCGATCTGAACGGCATTGAAATCATACATGCTGATGATGACAGGACTGCATCCGAAAAAGGCGTTGAAATCGTGCGATCCGGCAAAGCCGATGTCATCATGAAGGGTCTGGTGGCTTCAAGTTCGTTCCTTCGCGCTATTCTTGACAGGGAGCTTGGCTTAAGAACCTCCGGAATTCTGAGTCATGTAGCAGTATTTGATGTTCCCGGCTACGACAAGCTTCTCATAATTACGGATGCCGCCATGAACATAGCGCCGAATTTCGAACAGAAAGTCGGTATGCTGAAAAACGCGATTACGGTTGCTCACGCTCTGAGAATCGATCATCCCAAATCAACTTATGTGTGTGCAAAGGAACTCCCATACGAAAAGATGCCCTGCACGATGGAAGCGGCCAGAATGCAGGAACTGGCGGATGAAGGTGAATTTGGTGATATCATTTTTGATGCTCCTCTTGCCCTGGATCTTGCCGTATCCTCTGAGGCATGCAGAATAAAGAAGATTGAGAGTCCCGTCGGAGGAGAAGCCGACATATTGCTTCTGCCTGATATTGAAGCGGCCAATGTTCTCTACAAGGCTCTTATCTTCATTTCAGGCGGAGAACTTGGCGCGGTGATTATGGGAGCTACAAATCCTGTTGTACTTACATCAAGGGCTGATTCCGCTGAATCCAAGCTCTGCTCCATTGTTCTGTCCAGCGTTGTAGCCGGATACCATGCCGAAGGCGGGAAATAGTGAAGGTAGTACTGGCAAGCGATCACGCAGGTTATCCCCTTAAGTGTGAACTGGTCGGATGGCTCAAAGATGAAAAAGGGCTCGATATAGAAGATCTTGGTCCCTCTTCCACCGATTCTGTGGATTATCCGGATTTTGCAGCTGCTCTTTGCAGATATATGCTTGATAGCAGCGCGGACTTCGGCATCCTTATCTGTAATTCGGGATTAGGCATGAGCATGACCGCGAACAGATTCAGGGGAATCAGGGCAGCCCTGTGCCTGTTTCCTCGGATGGCTTATTACGCAAGACATCACAATAATGCGAACGTGCTTGTTCTCGGTGGAGGAATTACTTCGGCTTTCCAGGCCAGGGAAATCGTGGAGGTCTTTCTTTCAGAGGAGTTTGACGGCGGACGGCATAGCAGAAGAACCGACAAGATGGACACAGTCTGATTCACAATTATTCGATTATTCCACGGGAGATCACATGATTGATATAATCTGCGGGGCACGACCTAATTTCATGAAGGTTGATCCCATAATAAGAAACACTGATCCGGCTGTTGAGATAAGACTCGTTCATACAGGTCAGCACTACGATCACATAATGTCACAGAGTTTTTTCGATGATCTGGATCTGCCCAGACCTGACGTTAACCTTGAAGTCGGATCCGCGAGCATTACCGTACAGACGGCTGCAATCATGCAGAGGTACGAGAAAGTATTCCTTGAGGGAAAACCAAAGGCTATTGTTGTGGTCGGTGATGTTAATTCAACTCTCGCATGTGCTCTTGTGGCAGTGCGGTATGGAGTTCCTGTAATTCATGTAGAAGCGGGGCTCAGGAGTTTTGATCGAGATATGCCGGAAGAAATCAACAGAGTACTGACAGATCAACTGGCGAATCTTCTCCTCATCACCACCACTGAAGCCAGGGACAACCTGCTGGCCGAAGGCAGACAGAGTGAAATGATAAAACTTGTTGGAAATCCCATGATTGATACACTGATGAGGCTTCTTCCATCAGCTCTGGACAAAGGATCACCTCCACATGAAGAGCCTTATGCGCTGGTTACCCTTCATCGTCCATCAAATGTTGATAATCCTGAGCGGCTTGGTGCTATCCT
Organism: Candidatus Fermentibacterota bacterium; assembly: GCA_030607835.1. GTDB lineage: Bacteria > Fermentibacterota > Fermentibacteria > Fermentibacterales > JCC-6 > Aegiribacteria. The sequence goes on from JAUWJE010000035.1 coordinate 2,858, forward strand.
GGATGCTCTCGGTAACCTTGAGGGACTAAGGGTTTTGTTTCCGGCACATCCTCGTACACTTCGCAACATGGATGAATGGGATCTGAGTGTTCCGGAAAAATTATCTATTGTGGAACCCATGTCCTATCTGGATTTTATCAGATGTGAGGTCGACGCTTCAGTTGTTATTACGGATTCGGGTGGTGTTCAGGAAGAGACAAGCGTTCTTGGTGTTCCATGTGTGACTGTCAGAACCAGCACAGAGCGACCGGTTACTCTCGAGCTTGGAACGAATGTGCTCTGCCCCGATACATCCTTCATTCCTGAAGCTGTAGCAAAACAGATTGCCGGTCGACCAGATGTTCCTCCTGTCATTCCCTTGTGGGATGGGAAGGCAGGAAGAAGGATCGTGGCAGCCATAGAAAACTTTACCGGAGGAACCAGATGAAACCCGGAAAAACAATAACTCTGATTCTGTTGCTTTTTGTGCCCGTACTCGCCAGCAGCTGCGGAGGGGAGCAGGAGAGGGATAATACTGATTCTTCAACTTCAACCGGCGGTTCGGTGGATATCGGTCTGCAGAAGTTCGCCGTGTCCATAATGGGTGATGACGTTGGTTATATGGAGCTGAATGTTCAGGAACTAGGTACCGATTCTCTTCTGATAACTCAGTCAATCAGCTGGAATATGATTCTGATGGGAAACCAGCGTGACATCGAGATGAACATGACGGCAGTGACTGATAGAACATACAATCTCGGACATATGGAGCTGCTCATGTCGGACGGCTCAGCTGAGATCTCTATTAATGCTGTTCGAAGGGATTCGCTACTCATTACTGTAATAGGTACCGCTGGCAGAACCATCGAGAACTCCACCGTTGTGCCTGATAACTATCTGCCTATTCTGGCAGATCTTGCCTGTGCTTCCATGGAATGGGAGGTGGGGCAGGAAAGAACATTTCAATCCTTCGATCCAGCGAGCGGGATGATCCTGAGCGCGACTGCCTTATGTGTTGATTTCGAGAACGTATCTCTGCTTGGAGATACCGTGAACGCGACGAAGCTTGAGATCTCCCAGATGGGCACCAGGAACAGTGTATGGGTTTACAGGGGGCAGATTGTAAGGGAGTACGAAGCCGGTCTTGGAATGGATATGACAAGGGTACCGCCCGATCAGAGTGGTGATGTTGTTGCCACCAGGGATCTCTATGAAGTATTCGCAGTCTCCTCAACACCTATCAGTAACCCCAGAAGAACCGGAACGCGACTATTCCTTCTTGAGGGGGATATTGACTGGACCAATTTTCAACTCGACATTCCATCTGTTCAGGCTGCTTCCGGGTGCACAGTAACCGTTTCGACCGGAATTCCGGATATCAGGCTTCCATATCCTCCAGCCATACCTGAAGAACTTGTGGTGTATGCCCTTCCCGAAGCCATGATACAGAGCGATGATTCCGTAATAGTCGAAAAAGCTATGAATCTTACAGATGGTTGTGAGGATTCCTGGGAAGCCGCAAGAAGGATATCATCCTTTGTTGATGGAGCAGTGGAAAACAGTCCAACAATCTCTCTTCCATCAGCGGTGGACGTTATGGAGAATCTCAGAGGTGACTGCAATGAACACACTATCCTGACAGTTGCTCTTGCAAGAGCCGCAGGGCTACCCGCAAGGATCTGCGCGGGAATCGTATACCTCGATGGTTCGTTCGGATACCATGCATGGCCGATAATATGGGTAGGAGAATGGGTGGAGATGGATCCCACTTTCGGACAGTACGCAGCTGATGCTACTCACATTATTCTGGCCATAGGTGATCTTGAATCTCAGTATGTTGTCAATTCCGCAATCGGCAGGCTCAGCGTCAGGGAACTGGAAACCCCCTGATGGCTTCCCTTCCGGAAATCCAGGCTATGAAAAGAGCTTTGGAAATTGCTTTACCTGGCGGGAAAGCCGTCTTTCCCAATCCAATGGTTGGAGCGGTTATTCTTGACAGCAGCAGCAACATCGTCGGTGAGGGTTTCCACGAAAAGTGCGGAGGGCCGCATGCCGAAATTGCCGCTCTTTCTGAAGCCGGCGCGGCAGCATCGTCCGGAACCATTGTAGTCACACTTGAGCCCTGTTGCCATTATGGCAGGACGGGTCCCTGTACTGACGCGATAATCATGGCTGGAATCAGAAGAGTCGTTATCGCCATGAGTGATCCTCATCCGAATGTATCAGGGAAAGGAGTAATGCAGCTTGAATCAGCTGGTATCGAAGTTGAAACAGGAGTGCTGTTCAAAGAAGCTGAGTTACTCAACAGAGTATATCTGCATTATCTCAAAACTTCGAGAAGCTGGGTTACGCTCAAAATGGCTCTCAGCATGGCCGGCAGAACAGCGGCGAAAGACGGTGGTAGCAGGTGGCTGTCATGCGAAGAGTCTCGAAAGCAGGTTCACCTGATGAGAGCTTCGGTTCAAGCGGTAATGACAGGCGCCGGTACCGTCAGAGACGATGACCCCCGATTGAATTCGCGGAGTCCTGAATATACTGGGGAGCAGCCCGTTCGCATTGTAGTCTCAGCAACAGGTGATCTCGGAAATTCAAGGAAAATATTCGATAATCCAGGGAGAATTATAATTGCGGTTCCTGAAAGTGTTTCCGCTGACCTTACAGAATTTCAGAACATGTACGAAGCTGATATCTGGGAGTTTCCGGCTGATTCCTCAGGTTATGGTTTTAACCTGACACTTCTGCTTGAGCGAACAGCTTCTGAGGGTTTTGGCGAGATTCTTTGCGAATGTGGCAGAGGGCTTGCAACAACGCTTCTGAGGAAGCAGCTTGTGAATACACTGAGCGTGTTTACCACGCCATTGATACTTGGGGGAGAGGGACTTCCCGCGTTTGATGAACTTGGGATCGACTCAATGGCATCCGCGATAAGGCTTGAGAACGTAAGATCAAGTCTGTCAGGTACAGATACGCATCTGGAGGGTGAAGTTGTTTACGGGACTGATTGAGACAAAGGGCAGAGTCGTGTCGGTTTCCAGGGAAACCCTGGTTGTACGGTCCTGTATTGGACGTGATGTTTCAAAAGGGGACAGCATCGCAGTGGACGGCTCCTGTCTTACCGTAACAGATATAAATGACGATAAACTTGTATTTCATTTTTCACCTCATACGCGAATGAAAACAATCATCCCTGAATACTTTTCGGGGAAGGAAGTGAATATAGAGCGACCGATGCAGTTATCTGAGCGACTTCACGGACACATTGTAACCGGTCATATAGATGAGACCGCCAGGGTTCTTTCGATTAAAAAAACAGGAGATAGTACTGAAATCTGGTTCTCGTTCTCTTCCGACTTTTCGTCGTTGCTTGTAGAGAGGGGGTCTGTGGCGGTAAGCGGCATCAGTCTTACAGTAGCATCTCTTATGAGTGGAAGATTTTCGGCAGTTCTTATTCCTGAAACACTTTCTGTTACAACCGCCGGCAGCTGGAAACCGGGTACTCACGTTAACCTGGAATACGATATTATTGGGAAGTACATAAAGAGACAGATCACCGCGACATCCAATGCGGAAAGATTGAGGAAATATCTTGAACAGTAGCGGAATAGCACAAGCGAAAGAAGCCATTGAAGCCATCCACAGAGGAGAGATGGTTGTTGTAGTGGATGACGAGAACAGGGAGAATGAAGGTGATCTGATAATCGCCGCTGAGAAATGCGACGCTGATGCGGTAAACTTCATGGCTATGGAGGGAAGAGGGCTTATCTGTCTTTCAATGGAAACCGCAATGCTGGAGAAGCTGGATATCCATGAGATGGTTCCCAGGAACACTTCTCTTCACGAGACCGCTTTCATGGTCAGCATCGATGCTGCTTCGGGTGTTTCTACGGGTATATCCGCGAAGGACCGTGCCAGAACTATCGCTGTAGCAATAGATCCATCATCAAAATCATCAGATCTTGCCAGACCCGGACATATTTTCCCGCTGGCGGCCAGACCCGGAGGTGTTCTCTCCAGAACAGGGCATACAGAAGCGGCGGTGGATCTTGCCCGGCTTGCCGGACTCAAACCTGCCGGAGTAATATGCGAGGTCATGAATCCTGATGGATCGATGGCCAGGCTTCCTCAATTAATGAATTTTTCCGAGAAGCACGGGCTTGTTCTTACATCCGTCGAGGAACTGGTTCGCTATCGCAGAAAAACTGAAAAGCTGATCAGGGAAATCGCTCGATCAACATTGCCGACCGACTATGGAATCTTTTCACTGTACGTTTTCGAAAGGGTGACCGATGGAGAGGTACACATTGCGCTCGTTAAGGGTGAAGTGGCGGGTAAAGAGGATGTTCTTGTCAGGGTGCATTCGCAATGTCTCACCGGAGATGTGTTCGCCTCACGCAGGTGTGACTGCGGCAGTCAGCTGCACGCTGCCCTGCGAAAAGTCGAGCAAAATGGCATGGGAGTGATTCTCTACATGGCACAGGAGGGCAGGGGAATCGGTCTTGCGAATAAGATCAAAGCATACCATCTGCAGGATCACGGACTTGATACAGTGGAAGCCAACGAGGAACTGGGATTTGACGCTGATCTGCGCGATTACGGAACAGGCGCTCAGATTCTTGTTGAGCTTGGATTATCAACAATCAGACTGATGACAAATAATCCCAGAAAGATTGTAGGTTTGAAAGGATACGGACTTGAAATCACGGAAAGGATTCCGATAGAAGTGACCCCTACAAAAGAGAATGTTCAGTATCTGAGAACTAAAAAAGAAAAACTTGGACATATGCTGGAAGGAGTGGATGATGGCATGGATTCATGAAGGTCAACTGGAGGGTGATGGATTAAGACCAGCCATAGTCGTATCCAGATTTAACAATTTCATAACAAAAGAACTGCTTGATGGCGCACTGGATTGCCTTGAGCGACACGGAGTTGAAACCGATGATATAAACGTTTTCTGGGTTCCGGGAGCATGGGATATTCCACCGATATCCGTTCGATTGGCCGATACGGGAGAATTTGACTGTGTAATCTGCCTGGGCGCGGTGATTCGCGGTGATACTCCTCATTTCGAGTACGTTTCATCAGAGAGCGCAAAAGGTGTTGCCCAGTCTGCCATGCTTTCGGATGTTCCCGTTATTTACGGTGTTATTACAGCGGATACGGTAGAGCAGGCAGTAGACAGAGCCGGAACCAAATCAGGTAACAAGGGTTTTGATGCAGCGATGACGGCTCTTGAAATGGTTGGTCTTTACGATCTGATTAACGACATCGAGGAGTCTGGTGAAGATGAACTTCCTTTAGAAGGGGAGCAGGACTGACAGGATATGGGTGTAAGGAGCAGAGGCCGCAAAGCTCTTCTTCAGGCAAGGTTTGCGGCGTTCATTAATAAGAGACCTCTTTCTGAGAATTTAGAGAGCATGAGGGATTTCCTTTCGGACAACGAACTGGGAATAGGTGTTCCAATTGAGATCGAGGACTGGGTCTGGATAACTGAGCTTGGCAGAATCGTTCAGCATAACAGGGAAGAGATCGATTCCAGAATCGAAGAAGTTATGGAAAACTGGACACTTGACAGGCTGAATATTGTGACGCGGTTGATACTGGAGCAGGCGCTTGGAGAAATGGATTATTTCGAACCACCAACTCCTGCCGCAGTGGTGATAGATGAAGCCATTGAACTGGCAAAGGCATTTGAATCGGAAGAAGCCGCCAGTTTCGTGAACGGAGTCCTCGATCACCTGAAATGAGATTTAAATTAAATAGTGACAGGCACTATTTATTCTTTTAGGCTCAAAGAGGTCTCAAATGCTCATAAGAGTAATCTCGGATATACACAGCAACTTTGACGCGCTTCAAGCCGTTCTGACTGATCCTCCAGGTTTAGACGTATCCGCAACGTTCTGCCTTGGAGATATCGTCGGATACGGAGCTGAACCATCCAGATGCATCGAGAGGGTTCGAGATGTCTGTGATATTGTCGTAACCGGCAATCATGACGCGGGAGCAGTTGAAAGAACACCTCTGGACATGTTCAACAGATCGGGAGCTTCGGCGTTGATATGGACGAAAACAGTACTTTCAGATGAGGATAAAAAATGGCTTTCCTCACTGCCCTACTCGGCTGAGTTCGATGAATTCTTCCTGTGCCACGACTTTCCCGCGGACCCCGGGAGCTGGGTATACGTTCTCAGACCCTGGCAGGCAATGACTGCTGTCAGCGCAAGATCTGATTCCGTTTCACTTATTGGACATACTCACCTTCCCGGCTGCTGGACGGAGGATGGAAACTACACTGATTCCGCGAGAGGGGATTTCTCTCAGATCAGGCTTGTGAATGCGGGTAGTGTCGGACAGCCGAGAGATAGAGATCCCAGAGCAGCCTACCTTCTTATAGATACTGAAAGACGAACCTGGGAACACCGCAGAGTGGAGTATGACATCGATTCCGCAGCGGAGAAAATAAGAAATGCAAAACTTCCGACAAACCTTTGGGAGAGATTGTACGAAGGGTACTGAATTAAATAGTGACAGGCACTATTTAATCTGTCTCATTATTTTGATCACTTTGCTGGCGGTGGTGTCCCAGTTGAATTCAGCTGCCCATTCCATCCCCTGTTCTGAAAGCTTTTCCCTGAGGATTCTGTCTACAGCGAGTTTATCCATTGCTGCCGCAAGTTTCTCTATGTCGCCATGAGGAACCAGAAGTCCTGTCTCTCCATCACGGACAGAATCTCTGAGACCGTCACTGTCGCTCGCGATTACCGGTGTGCCGCAAGCGTTTGCTTCAATTACAGTCAGTCCCCATCCCTCCTTCTCTGACGCGAATACCGCAGCCCATGCTTTCCTCAGCCAGTTGAGCTTGTATTCCTGAGATACAAATCCTTCGAAAGTCACCCTGTCATCAAGATTCAATCTTGTTGAGAGTTTCTTCAATTCACTTTCGTAATCCCCTGAACCCAGTACGGTTAGAATGTAGTCTCTTCCCTGCTCACGGAGAAGCGCGAGAGCTGCGAGTATGAGCTGCACGCCTTTGTATTTTTTCAGTCTTCCCACATAGAGAAAGCTTCCCTGTTCAGGGGCAGGTTGTTCAGCGGGAGTGTAAAAGTCAGTATCGATTCCGCAGGGAATAACGGATATTCTCTCAGCATCGATACCTCTTCTAACCAGATCATTTTTTGTGGAATCCGAGATGGCTATGAAAGAACTTCTGCGATAGATCTTCGGAATGAATGATTCCATGAAGTTGACATAGAGAGCAAGCGGAAAGGCCACTTCACGGTAAACGGTGGTGCCGAAGAGGTGAGGTACAATCGTCAGGACGGGAACGGGAGACCATCTCGGGCTGTAGAAAGGGATCTTGCAGAGGTCCTCTATCACAAGGTCATAATTAGACGCGATATCAAGTGACACCGCGAATTTCTTAAGAGTGATGTTGAATGTGTTTCTTTTTCCATGACGGAGTATGCGAACACCGTCCATGATTTCCTCGGAAGGGAGTCCCTGAACAGCCTGGGAGATCTGTGTAACTTCATGACCCTCTCTCACCGCTCTCTTGAGAATCTCGTGGAGGTGTATCTCCGCTCCCCCTGCTTCGGGGTTCCTGAGATCCCTCCAGTTCAGCGCAAGCAGGCGCATGTCAGCTGCTGTCTTTCTTTGTAGCGAATGCGCCCACTATGTAACCAAGGTACGGACCGGAAGGGGAATTCTCGATGTATTTTCTGATCCGGCCTCGAAATCTGTGAACAGGTGGGATTAGAACCGGTCTTAAGGGGAGTTTTATTCCCACTCTTATGAGAACTTCTCTGAACATTCTGTAAGCGAGAGATGGCGAAAAGAATCTTCCATAGACACCAGTGGGTTCAAGCCCTGCTTTCTCAAGCAGTCTTGAGAGACTTCGCGGAGTGAACTGGGTTTCCCAACCGGCGAACCACGCGTTCATAGCAATAAGGATTTTTTTAATAAGTGTGTAGATGTGAATGGTCTGAGGAACATCAACCAGTACAGTGCCTCCCTTTTTAAGCACTCTCGCGTTTTCACTCAGGAATATCGAGGGATCGCGAAAATGCTCCAGGACTCCCTGATGAAAAACAAGATCGATGGAATCCCCTTTGAAGGGCAGGACAAGGGCGTCGCCGCAGACAAGGAGCAGTCGAACCTCCGCTCTTTCAGCAGCTTCCCTGGCAAGTCTGAGGGCTTCGTGGGAATAATCAAGCGCTACCGAAAAGGCTCCGTTTTCAGCAAGAATGACGCTGTCCCTTGCAGTTGCAGCACCGACCTCCATTACGATGACGTCTCTGATATCCATCCGCTTGAGGATTTCTTCAGGTATACGGCCATCGTTGTCGTAGATCTCGTCAAGGTCACGATCTCTTCTCCAGAAATCGTCCCAGTGCTTCCGTTCCGATACTCTTTTCATCATTAGTGTAATCTAGAAGAAAGGTGCGGGGTCTCCAATAGATGGGGGTCGGGGCGAAAA
>JAUWJE010000081.1 GCA_030607835.1 Candidatus Fermentibacterota bacterium
AAGAAGTTGAAGAAGTTGTTGAAGACGCTGGGGAACTTGTTGAAGGCGTCAGAGAAATAACTGAGTAAGCCTTAAGAATATTCAGTAAGAGATGGCGATGCAATGCATCGCCATCTTTATTTCATGAACGCAATTACATCATCCAATCCACTGGATAATAATCGTATTGATCCATCACTGAACCAGTGTTCAGGCAGAAGACCTATATAGGGATACCTGGTGAATCTTTTTCCAATAAGAATAATTGCTCTTCGCTGTTCTTCATTTCTAATGAGTCTTCCAGCTGCCTGAATTACTCTCACAATGCCCGGAATTGCCCATGTATGTAGAAAACCATCTCTGTTTCGGATTGAAAAGCTTTCTGAAAGCAGTTTCAGACGAAGATTCATTCCTGGAAGTGATGGTCCGACAATCACAGCGCCTCTGAGAGTATCTGATCGCAGATCAATTCCCTCGGCGAAAATCCCACCTGAGACTGTCAGAACAAGATGGGAGCCTGACTCTATCTGAGAGATGAAAGATATTCTTTCTTCATTTGTCATTCCGGGAGTCTGGATCATAAGAGGTAAGGAATCCTCTTCAAGAAATTCTCTGAAAAGATCAATGTACGCATAAGATGGGAAGAAAACGAGCCATGTCCCTGGCATGCTTGAATAGATATTCCTTAATTTCTCGACGAGGAGTGTTACTGACAGTGCTCTGCTTTTATATCTCGTATCTATGCTCGAATCAATCCAGACACCAAGATTTTCCAGAGGAAACGGATAAGAAATTCTTCTATATCTGAATTCCTGTTCATCAGGGAATCCAAGCAGATAACGAAAGTGGTCAAAGGGTGTGAGCGTAGCGGAGAACGCAACGGAACTGTGACAGGCTTGAAGCCTTTCTCTGAGGAATTCTGAAGGATCTGTGCAGAACCATTGAAGAACGCTGTCATTTTCTTCTGCACGGAATAACAGATGAAATCTGCTGTCATATGAATCAGATATCTTCGAGAAATCCAGGATCGATCTGAACAGCAGTCTGAGTTCTTCCGGCGCGTCTTTCAGTTCAATGTAATGATTCATCCATCGTTCAATGTGCAGTGAGAGTTCTGTATCAGGTGGTAGTTCATATTCCTGTCCAGAGTTCTGTTTCAGAAGATCATTCCATTCCCGGAACGCCTCTTCCCAGGGTTCAAGCAATTTTCTTCGGTATTTAGGGCATTGATGGTCAGCCAGAAGCTGCTCAACCCAGGATAACCTTATTTCAGGGGAATAGTAATCCCTTGCTCTGGATGGCAGGTTTGCCGCTTCATCAATCAGGAGAGAGCATAAACTCGAAGTGGATTTCTCCAGAAAGAACCGCTTGAGGTAAACATGTGGATCGAAAACGTAATTGTAATCACATGTTACAACATCACACCTTGTTGAAAGAATCAGCTGCAGTTCAAACGGGCAGACGCTGGCGCTTTTCGACATTTCCACCAGACTGTTTGGACCTATAACCCGAAGATTCAGGAGATTATGCACCACACCTGATTCTCTTATTTTCTTCCCGAATTCTGCGGCGAAAGGGCAATCATCAGGAAGGCAGGATGATCTTCCTCGAAGGCACACTTTCCCTCTCGCTGTTATGAATATCGCTCGTAGCTGAAGTCCACCGCTGATTATCAGTCTGAGAGTTTCATCAACAATTTGCTTGTGTGTGTTTTTTGCAGTCAGGAAGAACAGCGTCAATCTTCGCGGCAGTGTTTCCCGAAGAGCTCCGAACAGAACCGCAGCTGTCTTTCCGGTGCCTGTAGGGGCTTGAATCATTAGACAGGTTTGATCGATTATTGTTGATCTCACATCATCGATCATTTCCTTTTGACCCGATCGGAAAGAACCGTATGGGAAACTGGCATTCTCCAGAGAGGAAACCTGTTCCCTCTTTCGTGAATCCTCTTCATTCAGATAATCCGCAATACCCTCGAGATGCCTGAGCCAGGCTTCTTCAACCTCTATTCCAAACACTTCAACAGGGAAATCATATCTTTCAGGCGTTTTTGTTTTCATTTCAAGGTAGACGAGACTTGTCCGGATTGATTCCGGAGGTATATGTCGCTCGCTGGCAAGCGCTTTTGCATAGAAACAGAGCTGCAGCACATGTCTGATTCTGCTGTCGACAGGATCTTCGAAATCCGGCTTAATCGGAATCGTCTTCACTTCGAGAATAGAAAGATTGCCGTCCGATTCCAGGAGAAGATCCAGTCTGCCTCTTATATGGAAATTGATCCCCTGAACTTCCAGTTTCAGTTCAACCGGAATCTCCTTTTCCCAACCCTTCTTTTCCATCTTCCTCTGAAATTTAAAATGAGCCCTCTGTCTTTTATGAACATTCAGCGGGTTATCGGGCGGGACCAGAGTATCGGGTAACCTTAATAGATCTATCAGGTTTCCGATGCCTGTGGTGAGCGTTCTAGAAACGGGATCATAGCCGGTAATCATGTGTTTAGTATACAAAAAATATCCCGCCCCGGAGAGTCCCGGAGCGGGATAGTCTCCAGCACGAGCAGCAGTATCACCGAAGCGTCCATCTCAGACTATTCCCTAAAGAAGAAATACAATACGAAGCCACCTTTTGAAATCAGAGCAACACCCCATAGAGCAGCAATCCAAAGTGGAGTAGGATCACATCCTCTGTTAAGTCTCCCATACATACCCAGAAGAACCACAGTTATTGCACTCAATGCATATGACGTTACTTTTCTTAGTATATGTCCTTCACGTTCATCAGGTTTGTGACCCCAGTTGAAGTAAATCACAAAAATAAAAGCAGGAAACATCGATACCGCCAGAATGTACATGTAATGATTTTCAACAAGCAAATTTGTATCCCAGAATAGACTAAGTACTATAAACAGTATTCCAGTAGCAAGGTGAACCGCGGACCATAGAATGTAATTACCCTTTATTGATTTCATATCACTCTTCCTTTTCCAGCTTAAACACCTCGTCGACAGGTACCTCAAAGAAATCTGCAATCTTCAACGCCGTAATGATCGAAGGATTGAATTTTCCCCGTTCAATTGAGTTTACCGTCTGCCTGCTGAGATCTACTTCTTCTGCGAGGTCTTTCTGACTGATTTCTTTCTCCGCGCGAAGGACCCGAAGCCTATTCTTCAGTTTCATTTCAACTCCCTTCTTTGGGAATGTAGTTAATCATAGACATAATGTCAAGTATTATAGACATTATGACTTGAATACACTACACCAGTTACTACATGATGTGTCTATTTGAGGATTGCAAGACTCTTGACAATCAGAAATCGCCACATTATCCTATCTCAAATATTTTTGAAATAGAGAATTGGCGGGTACGATGAAAGGTCTCCACATAGTATCAGATTTCGATGAGCTGCAGCTCCTAAGCAACAGACTCGCCTATCGAATACTGCTTGAGCTGCAGAAGGGTCCCGCTTCCGGCGCTCAGATCGCTGAATTGTTCGGCATAAAATCTCCCCGCGTTAATTATTACCTGAAGAAGCTTGAAAAGTACGGCCTGGCAGAACGGGTCAAGCACAAACCTTTGCGCGGTAATCGTGAGAAATTTTACCAGGCGACGGCCAGGGAGTACCTCATCTCGGCCGGATGCAGTGAAAGTGTCAGTCCTGAGATCAATGCAAGTATCAGCAATTCCTACCTTGATCACTTTCTGATCAATGTAATGGATATCGATCTCGATTCTTTCGTTAGTTCGATCATTGACGATTATCTGCGTGTTAAGCCTGGAGAGAACGTTATTGTAGTATTCAATGAAAAGAATCTAGGGCTACTGAAAAGGGTAATAATTAAACTGCGCCAAACCGGAGCCCGATATAGAACTCACCTTTCAAGCATGGATGTAACCCAACATCTCTGGTCATCGCTGGATATCGATAATGTCAAAACATTTTACGACCAGGTTGGAGAGGAGATAGAATGGGCGGATGTCTGGCTCAATCTCGAACTGAGCAGTGAGCCGGATATTTCCGGTATTCCGGATTCAAGAGTAAAAAGCATCTCGACGATACGCGGTCAAATCATGTCGGATATTGTTAAGAAATCCGGACTGCGCTCTCTAGCGATATACTATCCACCATTCGAAAAAGAGTTCTTTACTGATCGTAACATACTCGAACGTATGGACGCGTATTGGAAAGCATTATCCGTGAACATATCTGATTACGAGCGCATAAATGCTATCGGTAAATATGTAGTAGGTAAAGGCACTTTCATAATCGAAACCGGACGAAGCAATAAACTTGAGGTTAAGTTCGACGAGAAGCGATATTTTATTGATGCCGGCCCTCTTACCGATGCACCAATTCGCGAGAATTCATTCTATCTTCCGTCCGGAGAGATAGCACTGCTACCGTGCGAGGGCGGAGTTAACGGCGATATATTCTGCGAATTCTGTGATCCGCGTATCGGTGATATATCCGGTGTTCATCTTAAGATTGAAAATAGCATCGTTACTGATGTAACAGCTGAAGGCAGCCTGGAAAGGTTGCAGACGGTTTTCGACTCTTTTGGAGAAGAGGGTCGGACTGTGGGTCAGATTTGCTTCGGGATGAACCCGGCGGTCAGGGATATCGAATTGCTTCCGGAGTTGGCGAAAAAGCTGTACGGGAGCGTCCATTTGTCTTTCGGGAACAATGTGATGGTGGGCGGCACAATAAGCCGACCAAAAACATGGGATCTGGTTTCGATTTCACCACGCGTCAGAACCTGCGAAAAGCAGTTTTTGAACGAAGGGCAATTCGATATCTGATAGGAATCCGTAAACAGGATATGCGATTGCCCATTGGGAACTGAATTATCAGGCAACCGAGCAGGAGGAATTATGAGTGTAGGAATATGTGTATACAGGCACGCAGCCAGGGCACTAACAACATTAGCGGTTGTGTTCATTCTATTCACCTCTCCCGCATCCGCTGGTTATAACCAATGGACGATAACCGGACCTGATTGGGCAAACTCGCTGGTTGTCGAAGTTAATCCCGATGACACCGATATTATTTACGGCACAGGTGCTGACCCGACGGTCGGTCTATTCATCAGCTCAGATGGAGCTTCATCCTGGTCATTGGCAAACGAAGGGCTCGGAATTGACTCAGGGAACGCTAAGCGGATGTCCGCCTTTGCTCTGGATGCAACAGATCCATCTAATCTCTACTGTGCCATCACAGACGACGCAATTGGGAGCGAGGATTATGTCTTTCGTTCTACTGACGGTGGCTCGTCGTGGGAACGCGTATTGGAATCGGAAGGACCCATCAACGTCGATTTAGGCTGCATCGATGCATATGGCGGCACAGTTTATGTAGGCGCTGAAAAGTCGCTTTACAGAACCGATGACTTCGGCGGTTCATGGGAACTTGTTTACACTTTCAGCCGTGATATCCGCTCCCTTGCTATCGATCCGGTCAATCCAAATACCATCTATGTTGCAGCATCGGGAGTGTATAAAAGTGTTGATGGCGGAAGTAATTTTGAAGATATCGGTTTCAGCGGTAATTTTGTAACCTATACAGGAGTACACAACGTTGGAGCTTCAACCTTTATCACCGTCAGTATATACGGTGGAGAATTTTACATAAGCTCTGATGGCGGAGAAAATTGGAACCTCCTTAACAGTGGTTTGCCAGGCTCGCCGTACGATGTAGCGTTCAGCCCCAATATCGCTAACTGCATATACGCCGCAGTATCTTTCGGAGGCATCTATAAAACGATAGACGGAGGCTTGAACTGGGTGAATTCTCAAGGAGACATCGAGAATCCATACAGCGTCGGCGGTCTGGAAAGTATGCTGGGAGTTAACATCACCTGTTGCGATGATGGCGGAAGTGATGTGATCTACCTGGCTTCGAACTGGGGTATTCACAGATCGGAAAGTGGTGGTACAAACTGGGAGGTTGTCGGTGTTCCAGGGCAATTGATCAACTCGCTGGACTTCACGGGTACTGGTCCCTATAACGGGTTAGCCGGCTGTGGCTTAGGCGTCTTCGCCTTTAACAGCCCAAGCTGGAGCGAGACTTCGTTCATGGGTGAAATAGGGGCGGGTATTACGTGCGTAGCGATTGATCCTGGAGATGATCAAACTTTACTGGCTGGCGGCCCGGATGCAATGAACTACGCTCGTATAGTCAAAAGTAGTAACGGCGGAGCCGATTGGACAACTGTGTATGGAATGGGACAGGAGTGCGGCTCAATATCGAATATTGTGTACGATCATACCAATCCTTCGCGGGTTTTTGTCACAATATGTGTAACCGGCGGATTCAACGATGGGGCTTTATTATTCTCTACCGATGGAGGAGATTCTTTCACGCAAGACCCTTACTTCGACGACACACCGCTAACCGGTCTGGCGATTTCGGTGAGTGATTCTGACTACATGTACATCTGTGGTTATTACGGCGGTGTATGGGCCTCCAGCGATGGTGGTTCTTCCTGGACAGCGAAGACCGGCACGGGCATCATCAATCGGGTTATCACCGTGGATCCTGATGATCCGCAGCGAATATACATCGGTGGTCAGGACGAAACCGAAGCGCTATTCATTTCGGATGACGGCGGTACCCAATGGAGTGCGGGTGGCTACGGCGGCGGCTTGATAAAAAGCATTGAATTCGCGGGGAATACGATAATTCTAGGTGCATACGGTGACGGAGCCTACTATGGCAGTAGTGACGGAGATTGGACACCTCTTAATGACGGTCTGAGCAACCGCCGCGTCAACGATATATGGGCGTTCGACAACGACTCGGAAATAACCGTATACGCTGCTACGAGCGGAGCGGGAGTCTATCATATAGAACTGGATTACCTTGGGATTGATGTTGATAACCTGCGACCGAGTATTGCAATGGGATACTCTCTACACCAATCGTATCCAAATCCCGCATATGGGACGGCAACAATTTCTTTCGCACTAACGGAAACCGCTGTGGTAAGCCTTAGTGTTTACGATATCACAGGCCGCAGAATAGCAACGCTCGCAGACGAAACACTCATGGAAGGCGAGTACGAACGCTCGGTTTCCGACCTGCCTTCCGGTATCTACCTGTACAGGCTGGTAACGGGTGACTTCACCGCGTCGAAGAAAATGATTGTGTACTAATATTACAGCAGAAGCATACTGGTTCAGATGCACCATTTTACGTTTGTGTTCATAACTTTCACCCGGAAAGTAAATCATTACTAATCCACTCTCCTCTAATGCATAAAATAATATGTCGTATATTTTTACTGACATCCTTCAGCTTCCAGTCGGAGAACAGGTTACTCTGGGAGACCCAGAACTGACTTGATCGATATTGGAGGACAGCTGCAGTAGTCCCTCTGTTTTCGTCCCATGCTTAGGGAACTTCAATCAAGGTCTTACTTAAAGGGGGACAGGCTCATATATTCAAGAATATGGAGAATTGTGAATTCATAGCGCATCTCCCTGTAGTAGCTATGATGTGTGTGTTATCAGCAGGGAATATCTGGACGAGGTCGATTTGAAGGAAAGCAGAACAGGGAAACGAGTTGTGATATCCGCATCTGAACGTGTCAGCATGCTGCCGCCTTACCTTTTTGCTCAGATAGACAAGCAGAAGGAAGCAGCACTGAAGAAGGGCATGGAACTGATTGATTTCGGAATTGGTGATCCTGACATGCCAACACCGTCGC
>JAUWJE010000043.1 GCA_030607835.1 Candidatus Fermentibacterota bacterium
GATACGTGATCCCTGCCTGTTATCAATAAGAAGAATCATGAACACAGGGCTAAGTAGAATTCTTAGAATGGATATCCGGTTAGGCCAGTTCAACTGCAACTGTCAAACCTTCTGTCTGCCCTCAAACGCCTGCATGAGCGTGAGAGAATCAGCAAATTCTACAGAGGCTCCGGGTGGAAGACCTCTCGCTAGTCGAGTAATCCGAATACCGGTTTTCTCCAGAGTTCTGGCAAGATAGGCTGATGTCGCTTCTCCGTCCGCCGTTGAATCCAGAGCAAGAATAATTTCATCAGTACTGGAATTCTCTATCATCTTCTTCAATTTGCCGATACCAAGTTCGTCGGGTCCCATTCCATCAAGTGGAGCAAGGAATCCGTGTAATACGAAATACTTGCCCCTGTAAAGTCCGACATCTTCGATTGTACGCATATCAGCGGCAGTGTGAACAATGCATATTGAATCATGACGAGAAGTGCTTGAGCAGATATCACACACTTCATACTCCGTGATATTTCTGCAGATCTGACACTCTCCAACTTCTTCCCATGTCAGTTTCAGGATATCTGAAAGTTCCCTCGCAAACTCCTGGTTATCTGCAAGATTGAATGCGAGCCTTAAAGCGGTTTTCCTGCCAATACCGGGTAATCTCTGGAGCTGCTCTACGAGCCTGTCGAAAAGCACAGAGCTCACATCATTCCCCCAATTCCCGGTATTCCCAGAGAGTCCATCTTGCTTTTTGACAGCTTCTGGCTTTCTGACACAGCATTTTTTACCGCAACGAGAACAAGATCCTCGAGCATCTCAATATCATCAGGATCAACTGCATCCTTAGATATACTAAGTTCAACCAGTTCACCCTGTCCGGTAACTACTGCTTTGACGAGGCCATCTGCAGCAGTACCTTCTACTCTGGTTGCTTCAAGCTCCTCCTGAATTTGTTGCATACCGTTCTGCATTTTCTGAGCTTGAGCCATCATTTTCCTCAGTTGTTTCTGATTCATTAATCCTCCTGCATACTCCGGACAGATCAAACGGCGTCAAACAGACCCAGGATCTTCCGGGAAGTCTCCTTTTCCTTCTCTTCATCGATACTGTTCTGAGATGTAACATCCTCTTCAATCGAATCTGAATCCTGTGCAATTACTTTCGAATTCTCCTCAGTTGATTTTGCATCACTTATCTGTTCTATGATTTCATTCCGATCAATATCAGAGATTCCTTTTTCACTCCCGGATTCCGTATCTTCTTCACTCGTGCTTACCGAACCAACCGTTTCACCCGATGAACGATCAACGTCAACTTCATTCCTTGCGATTGAAACAGCTACTGCAGGCAGATCGCTGATTGAAAATACACATGACAATTTGGATGCTGTCATTATCGCAGTTTCAAGAACAACTCTTGGAAGATTGCTTCTTCTGACCTGTAATGCGGCGTTGCTGATAATTCTCAGGATATTAAGAACTGCCACATCAGGAATATTCGGTGCCATTGATCTGAGAAGATCAATTTCAGAATCCGGAACATCTTCCAGACTATCTGAGGCGCCGGAAACAATCAATAGCAGATTTCGAAGGAATACAGTTAAAGCATCTATCAATTCATCCACACCATAGCCTCGCGCAAGCGCTGCGGAGACCGAATTGATAGCTTTCGCTGTATCTCCCGACAGAATATTTGATGTGATAACAGCAAGAAGGTCGGTCTCCACGATACCAAGAAGTTTCACTACGTCCTCACCATGAATCTCAGTGCCTGAATAACTTACAAGCTGATCCATCAATGAAAGAGCATCCCGCATACTTCCTCCGCTTGACCTGCACACGAGACTAAGTGCTGTGGAATCAAGTTTGATTCCCTCTCTAGATGCCTCCCTGTAAAGGTATTCGGACATATCAGTTACAGAAATCCGTCTGAAGTCAAATCGCTGGCATCTGCTGAGAATCGTGGCAGGTACTTTCCTGGGCCGGGTAGTTGCAAAGATAAAGACTACAGAATCAGGTGGTTCTTCCAGAATCTTCAACAGAGCGTTGAAAGCTTCATTTGTCAGCATGTGAACCTCATCGATAATGTAGATCTTGTATTTCCCCGATACTGTTGCGTATCTGGCTTTCTCTCGGAGATCCCTGATCTGATCAATACCTCTATTGCTTGCACCGTCAATTTCCAGCACATCCAAATGATTACCAGCAGTAATCTGTCTGCAGGAATCACATTCCTGGCACGGAGTCGGGGTTGGTCCTTTTTCACAGTTCAGTGCCTTTGCAAGTATTCGCGCAGTTGTGGTCTTACCAACTCCGCGAGGACCGGTCATCAGGTAAGCATGCCCAATCCTGTCAGTTTCAATTGCATTTCTGAGAGTAACAGTCACATGATCCTGAGAAAGAACCTCTTCAAAAGACTGAGGACGCCACTTACGCGCAAAAACCAGGTAACTCAAGCGAACCTCCAATCGGGGAATGCTGGCCGTACAAATCTGCTGGACATGCTTCACGAACTGCAAAATGCAGCCAGCTCAAATCAGGTTGGCCCGAGTCACCCGCCAGTCACTACTTACCGCTGCTACCTTCCGGTCCTGACGGGATTCATAGGCTGGCGTCTCTCAGGTCCTGATCATCAACACCACTTACATCGAAACAGACTCGCTGCGCAATGCCGCACAGAGTATCTCAGCCCCGCTATAGCGGATTGCGGGTAAAGGGCACCGCTAGCTCCCCGCCCAGCACGGCCAGCGCAAAGAATATACTTCCAGGAGATAAATGAGAGTAGAGGGGGTTTCAATCCATTACATATTCAGAGGCATTACAATTTCCTCTGAGAAAGCTGCAGAATCCGACGATTCCGTATCGGAGATTTCATTAACACATTCCCGTTTACTACACAGAAATGAAAGCGCAATAAGCACTAGAACTCCAGATAACCCAATGGAAATACCGTGCTTCTTCCAGAGACCTGTGATCCTGCTTGAAGCAGACCCAAATCTCACTGCGGCAATTGAACCGCCTTTCTTTCTGAATCTGATGCGGGTATCCGTGACCATCCCTTCAAGACATTTTGCAAGTGGATCATTGTAGAGGGATGAATGCCTGCCAGCAACCGCTGAACCAATGAGTTTTCTTAGTCCGTGAGTTACAAGGATTATAGATTGACCATATTTCAATACTACCCGATTCGGAAGAGCATCATTAATCATGGAACCGCCTGAAATGCTCTCCTCCGGAATACTTCCATACGTAAGAAATGCATGGCATGTCCCCTTACTTACTACCCAGGCTTCAGAACCAAGAACCGCTATAGAAGCCATTGAACATGAGTCATGTCCATTCTCAGCGTTTTTCTTTTCAACTTCATTGAAAGCATTGTTCAATGCGTCTTCAACACCGTAAGCTACACCCTCAGCAAAGGTGTCTCTTACAATCGCAGCAGATGTCATGGCACAGACGGAGTCGTCTTTTTCACATTCAGCTACAACTACAACACTCGCATATGGAGGGGAGGCTTGAAATCCATCTGAAACCGATGCCATTTTCGTTGATATACGCCCAGGTTGATTCAGCCAGGCAATCTCTATTCCCCCAGGATCATTAATCCGCATGTTTTCCCAATATTGAAATCATTTTAGAAATATTGGTGGAGATGAGCGGGATCGAACCGCCGACCTCTGCCTTGCGAAGGCAGCGCTCTTCCAACTGAGCTACATCCCCATCAACAGGTTGAAATTCGGAAATAATTTTGAAAAAGAATAAGTGCACTATTCTCTTCGAGTTCACTCGATGAGATAGAGTTTCCCAAACCCAGTTATTGCTGTGTAATCATCCGGGGAATTCTCATTCGACAGTATTATTCCTGGATCTGAAGCTATTATGGATGCAGTTCTGACGTTGAAAATTCGTTTATTCCCTCCAAGTAGAATAACACGTACTGGAGAAGGAGTCCTGAATACACCTTTTACATTCACCTGATCTTTCAATACAACAAGCGAATTATCTATTTGACCATTCAGAGGTTCAGAACTTATCGCTCCAGCAGCAAGGATCAGAGCACTGAGGCGAATGGTCATGTTCTCTGATAATTCTAGAATCAGCGGCTCCACAGGACCACAATTCAGCAGGAAGGTTCCTTTACCGGTAATATTGCAGTTTCCGTCTTCAGTGATATCAGCCAGAAGAGTATCCTCGAATACAGCGAGCATGCATTGATCAATATCGACTGAGCCTGAAGTCAGATGGACTGTAAGCAATCCTGAATCCAATGACCAGGGATCAATTCGAAGAACGGTTTCCTCTTCCTGAGGCTCCTCCGCAGCTTCTTCCTCTTCCTGAATCTGCTCCGCGGCTTCTTCCTCTTCCTGAGGTTCGCCTATAAGGACTTCAATACCGGAAGTATCGGATTCGCTTTCCGGAGCGGTTCGTTCTTCAATACTTTCTGCTTGAATATTTTCCGTTTCCGCCTCGCCGAAGATCGCCTGAAGAGGTTCACTGGATCCGAACACGGATTCAACATCCTCTGCTGCATCTGGAACCTCAGTGTCAATTTCGGGTTCTGAAGCTTGCTGATCGGAATCTTCAGGTACACCTTCTTCCTGTTCCTGTTCCTGTTCCTGCGCTTCTTCCTCTACCTTTTCAGTTACTTCTTCACCTTCGGACGGAGGTGATGTTGTTCCGAAGATTTCATCCAGAGTTGGACCAGTCGGTACCTTTTCCACATCAGAAGTCTCTTCATCAGTTGACTCTGTTTCAGAAAATATAGACTGAAGATCAGCGGAATCTCCCCGGTCAGTGGATTCTACGTCTCCGGTACTGTCTGGTTCGTCTGTCTCTTCTACACCAGGTTCTGAGAAAACAGCCTGGAGAGTCTCCGTTGTCGAAACCCCTATATTCTCAAGCAATTTCGAGATATCATCTGAATCATCGTCTTCAGATTCGTCAGGGGATAATCCTATATTCTTGAGAAGTTTTTCAATACTGTTCTCTTTTTCATCCTCTGAATCAGCAAATAAACTATCGGTTGGAACGTCGGGAAACACTTGAATACCCTCCCTGAGTTGTTCATCGTCCTGTATATCAGCAGGTACAGAGGTTTCAGTCTTGCTGCTGGATGCAGCAAATATATCAGCAAGATTCACACCAGATTCCTTTGTTCTTGCAGCAATTCGCTTTATTGCGACTGCAGCCCCATGATGGTCTGGTTCATCTTCAACTACAACGCTGTAATTATCAAACGCAAGCTGGTATTCACCAAGCTCCTCCAGAACCTGAGCTAATCTGAAATTATTACTTACATTACCATCTTCAAGTGTTATAAGTATTTCCAACTGAGACCGGGCTTCGGACCAGAGTTCCATACTCATACACGTGTCGGATAGAATACTTCTTGCTCTAGGTCTGGTTCCGATAAGCGATATAGCTTTAAGTAAAAGCTCTCGAGCCTGTTCTGGAGATCCGCCTGCAAGATAGTTTTCAGCATCTCTACAAAGAGTATTGTAAGTTTCATCGGTAAATGTATCAGACATATAATCCCTCCTGATGAAGAAATCTCATTCAATAGATTATATGCAAATGAGACTCAATCAGCTAACTGACAGAAACTCAGAGCATCTGAAATCGGCATAAGACCAGGATGGCGGAGAGAGAGGGATTCGAACCCTCGAGAACGAATACACGCTCAACACGGTTTCCAACCGTGCTCCTTCGGCCAGCTCGGACATCTCTCCGCGCAAATAATTGATAGGTAATATACGGTAATCTGTCAACTTCAGAAACCATTCAAGGATTTCCCGTCATAGCAAGCTTAAATCATTGTATCAGTATTACTTAAGCTATGTCCCCGGGCATTCGCGTGCAATCTCGTCTGAGATACCCTTATCCCCATACGCTTTATCGAAATGTGACTTGAATTCAGAAGCCAGCTTCTCTGCCCGGTTCCTGTAGGCTTCCCGAGCGTCCCAGGTTTTCACGGGATCAAGCATTGAATCATCAGGCAATCCGGGACAGGTATCCGGAATCATCACGCGAAATACCGGGTCTTCATGAAAGCTCACATCGTTGAGCTTTCCGGAAAGTACAGAATTCACCATTATCCGAGTGAGGGGAAGATCTATCCTTGAACCAGTTCCGTAAGGACCACCGCTCCAGCCAGTATTGATAAGGTATACTTCTGTGCCGTGCGCATCCATTCTCTCACCAAGCATGGAAGCGTAAATCTCCGGGTTTCGGGGCATGAAGGGCTCCCCGAAGAACCGCGAGAATGTGCTGACAGGTTCGGTTATTCCGGTTTCGGTTCCAGCAAGCTTACTGGTGTAACCCATAAGGAACCAAAGCATTGCCTGTCCTCTGTTGAGCTTCGAAATTGGAGGTAATACACCGTTTGCATCTGCCGTGAGGAAAAGAATTGTTGTTGGATGCCCGGCCACTGATGACTCCTTTATGTTGGAGAGGTAGCGAAGAGGATAGGAACCTCTTGAGTTTGGTGTAAGTCTGTCATCATACAGATCAAAGTGACCACCAGGATACATCATAGTATTCTCGATAATGGATCCGTGTTCAAGGTAATCATCGATATGGAAGCAGGCATTGAATATCTCGGGTTCATTTTTTTCGCTGAGATCAATAAGTTTTGCATAGCATCCGTTTTCAAAGTTCGCTACTCCTGAATCTCCCCAGCCATGTTCGTCATCTCCAAGAAGTGCTCTTGAAGGATCTGCTGAAAGTGTTGTCTTTCCTGTTCCTGAGAGTCCAAGAAGGAGAGCGCTTCTGCCATCCATACCCTCGTTCGCGCTGCAATGAAGAGGAAGAATGCCTTCATCAGGAAGATAATAGTTCATTACTGTGAACATCAGTTTCTTGACACTGCCACAGTAAGCTGAGCCGTATACAATCCCAATCCGTCGGTCTATATCCACACCAACCATCATAGTCGAGGTGTGACCTAGCCGGGGATCAACTCTCAGACGACCCTTGTATTTCTCCGGATCCAACTTGTGATACGGAAGTGCGATAATTGTAAACGATCTGTCTTTGAAGCATGAAATGGAAGTAACGGTTTCATCCCAGGGTCGGAACATGTTGTCTGTGAACAAAGCTGTAAGAGCTCTATCTGTTATTGTTTTCACCGGCAGGGCGTACGAAGGTTCTGCTCCAATAAGTCTGTCGGTGACATATACTTCGGGAACTTCCTTCAGTACCTTCATTGCATCCTCGAAAACCATGTCAAAGGTTTCCTGATCAACCGGAATATTATTGGGGCTGGTCCAGTCAATTGTGTCTTCACTCAGACTGCGTTTCACGATTACAGTATCTTTGGGACTCCTGCCTGTAGACTCCGGAGGCGTCCATGTTTCAAGAGCACCGCAACTGCTTACAAGAGCTTCTCTGTTATCAACTGCTCTCATAATCATCTCACTGCGAGAAATATTCTCCATTACATTATTTCTCGAATCCAGAACCTCTAATACTCCCTTACCAAGTGTCATCTGAATCCTTTCGATCAATGTTGCTCAAAAGTGGACTGACGCAAGTTCCATAAAATACTCCATGGTCTTTGCTCGAACCAGTATGGACGTATGCTCGCGCTTTGAAGGAATTCATCAACCGTTTATGTTCTTGCGATGAAGGGAGGAATTTCTCTGAAAAGAATATTCAGATTATCGCCTGAGAATGCGTGGTGCCTTTACGACTGGGGAAATTCCGCATTCGTTACAACTGTAATTGCCGCAGTATTGCCTGTTTACTTTGCGGAAACAGTTTGTGGTGGAAGCAGTGTGGGGTGGGTATTCCTCGGAAAACAACTTACAAGCAACGCCACTTCCCTCTGGGGATACGCGATGGCTCTTGCCGCATTCTTCGTTGCGATACTCGCTCCGATTCTGGGAGCTACAGCCGATGCCGGAGGAAGAAGAAAACAATTCCTTGCGATAATGACTGGAATAGGTGTGCTGGCAACTCTTCTACTCGCATTAACAGGAGCTGGGGATATCTGGCTTCTTCTTGGAATTCTTGTTCTGGGACAGATTGGCTTTGCCGGAGCAAACGTTTTCTATAATTCACTGCTTGTTTCAGTAGCAGAACCAGCGAGAAGAGATCTGATATCATCAAGAGGATATGCATTCGGCTATCTGGGTGGTGGGATTCTTCTGGCAATAAACCTTCTAATGATCAAAAAACCATCCATATTCGGTTTTGCTGATGCATCCATTGCTCTGCGATACGTTTTTCTTTCAGTAGCCGTATGGTGGTCTCTTTTCTCGATTCCCCTCTTTCTCAGGGTTCCGGAGGGTCCTTCGGGGGGAGAACGAACTTTCACCGGATCTCTGAAACATGGGATATCAACACTTACCTCGACATTCAAACACATCAGGAAGAACAGTAATGTTTTCCGATTCCTGATTTCATTCCTTCTGTATAATAATGGTATACAAACTGTTATCATGATGGCTGCAATCTACGGAAAAGTGGAACTTGGATTGAGCACAGGGAATCTTATTGGCGCTCTTCTTCTGACTCAGATTGTAGGAGTTCCAGGCAGCCTTCTTTTCGGTCGACTGGCGAAGAGGTACGGCTCAAAGCAGATGCTGTTCGCTGGCATAATTGCTTATATGTTTATCATCCTCTACGCATTCTGGATGAAAAGAGCGCTTGATTTCTGGATACTCGCAGGGATAGTTGGCCTGTTTATGGGCGGACTTCAGGCAGTGAGCCGGGGATTCTACTCAAGACTTATTCCGGATAGAATGAGCGGTGAGTATTTTGGTTTCTTCTCGGTTTCTCAGAGATTTACAAGTATATTCGGGCCACTGATGTTCGCTCTGATAATTGATATTACCGGGAGTTCCAGGCTTGCCATCCTGTCTCTTGCGATTCTCTTCCTTGCAGGTGGACTTGTCCTGGTTAAGGTCAAAAAACCGGAAGAAGCAGTATGATTATCGTACCTCTGATAGCGTTCTTTCTTCTGATAGTGGAAGAACTTTGTCACAGATTTAATAAAGCATCCGCCTTCATGGATATCGATCTGACTGAAGATTCATTTGAAAGGCTGGAAAATGGAAATCCGTCAAGAATTACAAAATTGCTTGTATGGATACGTATCGGACAGCTATTGGTATTCGGAGTGCTCTTCGCCTTGATCGCGGCTTTGTCAGGAATGAGAGTTCTATATACAACACCTGGTCAGCTGGCCGGTTTGATTTTGCTGGTTCAGGTTGTGAGGATTGCGAACAGAAGAATCATCAAACAGTGGGCAGTCCTTGGAAGCGCTGTGACCCTCCAGGTCATACTGCTTTTTCTCCTCATCCTTACCGGACTGACAACAGTGAATGCGCACGGATCCACTTTCTATCAGACTGATTGGATATTGTCATCATTTTCTTTTCTTGTGCTTTTCATGTTGTCTCTTTCATTTCCACTCGTATGCACTTATTTCTTCCGACTCTTCGCAAAAGAGGGCAGTGATCTCTATTATTTTTTCCCGCCTCTTGCATATTCGGAATACTGGATAAGACGGATAATCCGTAATACAGTCTGGATAGCATTTGCAGCGTTTTTATTTCATCTTTTCCTGATTTTTCAGTCCGATATTCAAGCGGGACCGGCAATACTTCATTTATTACTCTCAATCCTGCTCTTTACATCCGTATTTCTGTTTCGGAACAGACGCAGGCTTCATCATCCTGTTGCTTTCGCTCTGATTCTAGTAGCCTGGATTGTGAACATCTCCTGGCTTCTTGCTGGATTTGCATCAGCAAGCAGGAACTGGATTGGCTAGTATAAAAGCATTACTGCTGCAGCTTCCATTGAATCCATCCGCACCACTCGAATTAACAGGAAACGTTCCTCTTGCCGGAGCTTCTCTGGCGAGTGCAGCAGGACTACATCGGGATTCTATTCTTGATCAGAATTCTACAGACATATCCGGAGACAGAACGCTTGTTAACCTGGTCACCGACAAATCTCCACGCCTTATTGCCTTTACTCTTTACTCATGGAATGTGGAAAGAAGCATTTATATAGCCAAAGAGATAAAGAGAAGAATACCTGACATCATCACAGTAGCAGGTGGACCGGAAGTCACAGCTGATAATAGATGGCTGTTGAGAAATGAAGATATTGATCTTTTCGTTTCTGGTGAGGGTGAGCCTGTTGCCAGCGAAGTGCTTACGTGTAATTCAGCAAATGATATCATCAGGACTGCTTCAGGTTTCCTGGAAATCGGACAGATGGATTTCAACCCTGGATCATGGCCAAATCCATGGCTGACCGGTTATCTGGACCCTTCTGAGGGAGCTTCAATTCATATCGAAACTGTTAGAGGATGTTCAGGCTCCTGTAATTATTGCTCATACAGAAGAAGCCACCCGGTACCCAGGATACTTCCGGCAAAGGATGCAATTGCGCTTTTGAGGAAACTGTCCAGCGCCGGAGCAGGAGAGATTGTGTTTCTCGATCCAACATTCAATTACAGGCCGGATCTCATCGAGCTTCTTGAAGGAATGGTTAATCTCAAGATTGACTGTTTTGGTGAGAAGAGGGGTGATACAGTAACAGCAGAAATTGCTGACGCGATTGCACGAGCCGGGATCAAGACTGTTGAAATTGGTTTTCAATCTGGAAATC
>JAUWJE010000005.1 GCA_030607835.1 Candidatus Fermentibacterota bacterium
AGGGTCCATATGGTATCAATCCATCGAAAGAAACAAGAGTTCTTGGGCCATACAGTAAATCCGAACAAGGAAAATATTCACCGCTATTAAGGATTCTGATGTCTCAGATTATGCGAAACAGATCTTACGCCGCATTTAGTTTCATAAGGAGATCCAACAGGATGGGAATAAGGACGTGCAACTATATCTACTTGTCCATACACTCTACTTTGAAATGCATGTAAAGCCAAACCACCACCAGGAAATTGATTAATTTTTTCTACTTTATCCCACGTAAACCATAACCCATGCTGATTATTATTATCTACATATGGAATATGCCAAAAGCTTGTTTCATCATATCCTGAAGGAGCTTGCAGATAATCGAAAGGATTGAAAAGACCAACAAACTCCTCAGTTGGTGGTGGATCTAGTTTAGGTATCCAAGAAAGATGTATGTGTCGCCAGCTGTGTTGACCAGATGTTGGTTGCGTATGTGTAATCAATTGTTTCGAAGAAATAGGACTACCAAATGCGAATGGTGGATCATTTGGATACTGTATTTCAAGATGCCCTATTCCCCAGCCATATGAATCAACAAGCTTATCAAGAAGAAAACACATTTTCCATCCATATATTGGGTTGACTGCTTGAAACACATATCCGGAATATGCCGGGAAATTGTTCGGTGCCAATACTGAGTCAGCTCCACCCGACGGGTCATCAAAATCAAGACCTGGATGTGGCCCCTCTGCTTTTATGCACCAGTCCCCGTATCCAATCCAGCATTTTTCATATGTGCCGTTCTCAAACATCGGCCAGGACGGATTCCAGTGCGGAGGATCAACAAGGGGATGAGTATCAAGCGTAAAACCGAATAGCATAAGAACTGCAACAGATATAATTATTTTTATCATCATTCAGCCTCATTGCTGACTGTAATGACGATAACTCCATCTTCTCCCTGATACACAACTCTTGCTTCTGTCATTGACAGAGCAAGTGGAGGACCAAGAAGGAGATAATCAAAGTTAATCGAATTACCAGTTGATCTAAAGCTGCGTTCATTGCACCTTACAGGTACTGAAGACCATAAAAGTATTCCATCTGAGTCAAGCATGCACATTCTTCTGATCTGTAAGCACTCCACATCTTGAGAATGAAATAGAACATTAGTATCATTATTAATAATATCAGGATATAGGAAGTACCATTTTCTGGAAGGTATACACCATATTTTATCACTATCATCAAATCGGTTTCCAGTATCTGTTATCACGAAATTATAAGGAGGTCCCCCTATCTCTAACGGAACAGGTATGGCCATATGTGTACCGTCAGGAGAAAACGCTATCCCCGAAGCTTGCATGCCATCGTAGCGTTCCCATAGAATTCTTCCGGTATTTCCGTCAATGACTGCGATGCCGTTTTCAACGAATGATGCTCCAACTAGACTTCCGGCATCTGAAACAGCAAACTGTGTAACGACCGTTCTTTCTCCCGTATCGGTTTCCCATAACAAGTTACCGTCCCAGTCAAAAGCCAGAATTTCCCGAGGACGTTCATAGACGTTCTCCATAACAATTATTTCATCTGTGGCTGACGTACATCTATATCTGAAGTATGTATCTTCATATTCCCTGATTGAAGATAATGCTAAATTTTCATCGAAATCAATGATGTAATCTTTTCCGATTCCTGCAATCACACCATTATCCGAAACAACTATTCCGTGCCGCCATCGACCATCTGGAGTAGGATCAAAATGCTTTGTTGTATTCCTGTCAATATCCACATAAAGAGCCTGATCCAAGTTGCTGTCAGCTGTTCCGTCTCTAACTATTACAAAATGTCCACCTCTGGAATAAATCGCTCCGTATGCACTGAATGGCAGAATTACTTCCATCGGGTTTTCCCAGTCTTCCTGCAATATCACCAATTTATCACTGCCGACCATAATCACTCGCCACATTTCTCCATCTTCGGTATCAACGAAAAATGCCTGGCAGGCAATATTTCTTGGGTCGTTCTCTATAACTGTCACATAATCGTAAGGGTTAATCAGAATTTTTTCAGATATAGTATATCCAGGAGCTATCCATTCACCATCAACGTTATCAAGAATATCGACCGATACAGATGTAGCCACACTTAATGCAAGATAAATAATGTAATACATTAATGTCTCCATTCATTCTTTAAGACCCAAACATGAATAACTAAATACTCAAATACCTCAATAGATTTTATACAATATATTATACTCAGTCAAGTAGTAATTAAAGATCAAGATTCCTCTATTGTATTTCAGCAACTTGAAACGTTCGGTGGGTTAATTTGGGTACTGCTGATTTGTAAGTGCCGCAAGTGGCGTCCGACCCCGTATTGACATCATTGTAATCACTTTACATCCTTATGCTATTGGAACTAATTTCACTCATAAATTGTTTTATTAAAAGTGTAAATATAAGTCAGGAATATCATTGATATTCTGTATTAAATAAGTCGGATTATTAATTGGAGGTTCAAATGTTACGAATACTTCTGGTACCCTTACTGCTGATTACATTTGCTGTCAATGCAGATGTTCTTTACAGGTCGGAAGAATATTCCGAAACAGCCGAGTATCTTGGTCTGGACGGTGAGGGTATTCTTGTTGAATTCACTCTTCCCGCCCTGACAGAGGAAAGCCTGTCTTTGCCTGGTTTTTCCGATGGATCTCTTCTGCGGGTTCCCGCTGAAGGTATCGGTATGCCATATGGCGCTCCCGACCTTCCAGTTATTCGCAGAATGGTCCTGGTTCCGAATACCGGTGATATAAGTGTGGAAATTGTATCCTCCGAATCCTCTCCTCTTGGTATCTACAGTATTCCACCAGCTCAGCCTTCACCCATGAGAAACGGGGAAGAGATTCAATTCATAATCGATGAGGAACTCTATTCTGTTTCCGAATTCTATCCCGCCACGTCAGTTGAGGTTGAGAGCGTCATAATTCTCAGGGATATCAGGGTTGCATGGGTTCGATTCTGTCCCGTCCGGTACAATCCTGTAACAGGTGAGACAATTATCACAACGAATGTTACGGTTCGTCTTATTGCGGATGGAATCGGCGAAAACGAACTTCAAAGAGCAAGTTCCGGAATTACACGCAGTTTTCTTCCATTGTACAAAAATGTTCTCGGATTCGAGTCTGATGGCACTGACGCTGTTAATGGATCGTATCTTGTAATCGGTACGGAGGAGAGCATCGCACTTGCCAATGACCTGATTGAATGGAAAAGGCAGAAGGGTTACCAGATCGAGTACGGTGTTGTGCCCGATATTGGAAATACAGCCTCAGCGATTGACAGCTGGATAGTAGACGCTTTTAATACATGGACAAACCCGCCCGAGTGGCTTCTAATAGTTGGTGATCATAATGTAGTTCCCACACCTTATTACAGCGGTCATGCTGCTGATAACCTTTATGGTGTCATGGGTACTGGAACCAGTATTCCTTCTATTCATTTAGGAAGGATTACCGGATACGATACAGATGATCTTCCATACATTGTTTCGAAGATAGTTAACTACGAAAGCGACCCCTATCAGCCTGTACAGAGCTGGTTCCAGAAGGCCATCAGCATTGGAGATACAGGAATGTCTGACCCGGAACATTCCTGGGACTACGCAGAGATCTTCATGGGAGCTGGAATGACCGTTGATTACTTCTGTTACACTGGTGGTATGGCTCCTACCACAGAGAATGTTTTCAACTCGATCGAAGAGGGGAAATCACTGGTCAGTTTTATTGGTCATGGAAGCATGACCAGCTGGTCTGCTCCTTCTTGCGGAAGCATCAGTGATGTCCAGGATCTCACCAATGGGCGAATGCTTCCCTGGATAAATTCCATCGCCTGCCAGAATGGAAAATTCGATGGAGGTTACTGCTTTGCCGAAGCCTGGATGGGCGAGGGTGAGATTGGCAGCCCGAAAGGTGCTGTTGGAATCATGGCCGCCACCACGAACAGCCCGTTCGGTCAGACCGATTCCCTGGCCATAAACACATTCCGCGGTTACTTTGAGGAGAACATTTGGCACATGGCAGCTGCTGTGGATTACGGCAAGATGAAGGTGGAGGACCATTACGGTACTGGGGCACATGACAGTAACAATATGCATATGGTTTTCGGCTGTCCCGAATTCGATATCTTCACTGATACATCACCGCTTGTCCATCTTGACGCGGATCACTGGGAGAACATACAGCCCGGTCCCTATAATTTGACCGTGACAGCAGCTGGTTCTCCCGTTGAAGCTGTCCTGGTCGGTATCGTACAGGATACGGTTCTGCTGCAAAGTGGTTACACCGATGCTTCAGGTGTCGCGGCACTTGACATACCTACAATTCCAACTTCTGAAGATGTCACGATTACCTGTACGTTCCATAACCATTATCCCTATGTGGGCACCGCTTATGTCACTACGGGAATAGAGGATGGACCAGACGCTTTGTTTGATTTCTCGCTTGCTGCTCCAAGTCCGAACCCGTTTGCAGTATCTTCAGTATTCACTTACACTCTTGCTTCCTCCGGAACGGCAACGCTTGATATTTACGATGTATCCGGAAGGATTGTGCGGAATCTGGGTTCGGGGTAACACCTCTCCGGTACGCACTCGGTTACATGGGCTGGAGACGATTCAAATGGATCGCCCATTCCAGGTGGAATCTACATTCTGAGACTTACTTCAGGTGGAGAAACCGTGGTTCGATCCTGCGTGGTCATCAGATAGCCTAACCATTCTGGGGACACCCAACTCTATGGGTGTCCCCAATAAACTTGTTCTCTGCTACGTGTCCCCACATACAGCTGCAGTCCTCATGGGGCGATGATATTTGGGGCACAGCCTTCTACCTTGGTCGTGGTCTTTTGCGCATTATCCGTTTGAGATTGAGTGTTCTGAGTTTCCGGGTCTTCGCCACCTTCGTGACACTGTTGTAGATGCCGTTGCCTGGATGTCCCGTCACTGCTGTACTCGAATCTTCTGTTAGAAGGTTCGAAAATTGAATGGGATGCATGGTGGCACGACCGGTATTACGTTCGACGATGTAGCCGAAATGCAGATGTGGTTCACTCGAACCACCCGAATTTCCAACACGTCCAAGCTCATCACCTGCTTCAACGGTTTGTCCCACTGTTACGGGCACGCTATTTTGGCGGAAATGATAGTACCCCGAGATATCACCATCGTTGTGCTCCACCAGCACGTAATTCGGCGGTGGAAGAGGACTGAGTGTGGTGTAGCCGTTATTATCTGCATTTGAATCGTCCGCTTCAATCACGGTTCCATCTCGCATCGCATAGACGGGTTTGTCCCAGCAATAGAAGTCCGAATTGGACGGACTGGATGAACTGCTGCCATGACTCTTGTTATTCTTATCAACGATTCCAAGATCAATATCGTGCCTATGCGCTGGCCATGTATGAGCGTTGTAGGTTTCGTGATTACCCGTGCTACCCCATATCCAGATACCTTTCACCGGAGAGAGCAAGGTTTTGGGCAAGATTCTATGCACAACGGCTTCGAATACCGTGGTTTGACATTGGCCGTCGATTTTGTAGTTGAGCCATACTGTGAGCTGACCGCCCACAACGCTGTCGGGGAAGTCAATCTGGAATCCATGCAGGAAATGCGCCCACTGTCCCGAGTCGACAAGGGTTTGGTCCGACTTCACCGTAAGGGACTGCCACCAATTGGTCGCGATGTCCCAGTTGTAGAATTCGTTAGGCAGAATCTTTTCAAACACAGTCTGATTTCCGGTTGTCAGTTTCGCTCCCATCTGTGCAATCCGGATGTCTGTGCCCGACGCGTTGATTATTTGCCCCGCCACTATGATCCAGTCAACTTGTTTGTCATTTACCCAAACGGGAACGATTTCCACGGGTTTTGTCCACAACGCCAGGTAGAGAGGAGGGGTTACATTGATATCTGTTGGCATGGCATGACCCGCACTCTCAATCGGTATGAGCCTGGACAAATACTCCGTTTTTCCCGAGCCGTTCGTGGATGTGGCCTGGATCAGAAAATGGGTCCGATCACTCGGTGATCCTAAGTTACGGGTCGCATTGTATGTCTGGAGTGATGTCATCGTCTTGCTTTGACTCGCAAAGACACCACCGGGCTCGAATGCGGAATGGAAATACTCCACGTAGCCCCCGGACGTGATCGGTGCGATTCTCAGGTAATCAAGCGTAAGTGATGTGCTTGATGTGTTCTCAATTTCGATCTGAAGCGTATTCGTTTGACCACCGTTCCCATTCAGGGTCGTTAACGTTCCCATACCGGTCAGTTGAAGATCATTGAGATTGTTCACAGGTTTTAAGGGATACTGATATCGTACGCATGCTATGCGTCTTTTTCCGTTCTTCTCATAGGCCACCAGGTCCATGGGATACGTACAGAACAAATCAAACTGTTCGCCTAGCCAGTCAGAATCGACACCGTGATTCCACCACCAGGTTTTGTCGTCGTTTTTCACCCATACCGCGGCGAAGCGCTGGGATCCGTTCTCAACATATCGGTGAAGGGAGATGAGTCGGCCCTGATTGTTCTGGAGCATTTGACCCAGGGTAACAGCGTCGACGTTTGGATTCCACCACCATGCGGTACCTTCGTTCTTAATCCAGACAGCTGCAAATCGTCGAACTTCATCGATCACATAGGTCCTGAGTGAAATCAGTCGCCCTTTGTTTTTCGTCAACATCTTTCCCAGGGTCGCGGGATCCACATTGGGATTCCACCACCAGGCCTTTCCATTGTTCTTGACCCAAACGCCTGCACACCTTGCATGATTTCCAGTCACATGTACGTCCAAAGAGATTAGCCGTCCCTTGTTGTTATAAAGCATCTGACCCAAGGTTGGTGCGTCGACGTCGGGATTCCACCACCAAGAAATTCCCTCGTTTTTAATCCAGAATGCCGCAAACATGCGTTTGCCGTTGATGATATAGCTTTTCAGGGAGATAAGCCGCCCTTTGTTATCATCCAGGAACTGACCGAGTGTTGCCGGATCGATTTCCGGATGCCACCACCAGGCTTTTGGAGGTTTGAGTAATTCTGACATAACCACAACCCTTTCTCGTTTGCAACCGATAGAAAACTGGGTTTCACCCTATATCATCAATGCAGCCCTGAAGAATGCCCAGACATCTCCTATCCAACCAACATTCTATTTATTAAACTGACAATACTGCGATCAGTCCTGTTTCGTCAAATACTGCTGATTGCTGGATGCTTTCATCCTTCGTCTAACGTACATGTATCTACTGCAGCAGGAACCTTACTGTCTGCTTAATTCTGATGCATCAGGGTCCCAACCTGCCCTCTATATTCCTAACGAACCTTTACCTCCTTGACGCATCATAGCCTATAGCACTAGATTTCATCGTTATTACAAATTGCGCCATAGTACTGATAATGGCTGTCAGAGTACAGTTCACCGGTGAGTGCCGGTGAGATTATCATGCCACGACGGGATTCGTGGGCGCAGAGACATGGAGGTTGCTGAATGTCAAGATACCGCGGTCCAAAACTCCTCAAAATCAGATCCCTGGGGCCGCTACCAGGACTGACACGTAAAGAGCCCACAAACCAGAATCCCCCCGGAGAACATGGAGGAAGATGGCATAGAAGACGTGAATCCACTTACCGGCTGCAGTTGATCCAGAAACAGAAGATTCGATTCAACTACGGTCTTTCTGAGAAGCAGCTGCGCAAGTATTTCGCCAAAGCCGCGACCATGAAGGGTGGGACAGGTCATAATCTGCTTCAGCTCATTGAGCGCAGGCTGGACAATGTAGTAGCCAGATCCGGTTTTGTGAAATCAATTCCCGCATCGCGCCAGCTTGTTGGCCATGGTCATGTTACTGTGAACGGTAGAAAAGTCGATATCCCTTCATTCTCAGTGAAAGTCGGGGATGTTATTTCTCTAAAGGAGAAAAGCAAGAAACTCAAAGCTGTTGAGGAAAATATTACCGAAGGGTCCGGAATTGGTGTTCCAGCCTTCCTGGATGTTGATCCTGCAGCCAGAAAAATCATCATGAAGATGCTTCCTGCAAGAGAAGATGTGCCGCTGGAAGTTGATGAAAGAATGGTTGTGGAGTTCTACTCCAAATAGAAGATTGTAATCAGGAAAGAACCCGTGGAGCGCGTCAGCACTCCACGGGCTATATTTTTTGTTAATCTATGTCCTCAAGTGTAACAAACCAGTGATATCCGTCGACATCGACCTCAACACCCCAGAGGGTGTATGTATCGCCGTCTTCATCCTCGGCGCGGATGTCGTAGATTCCAGGATCAACCCATACCGTGATTTCATCATCCTGTGCAAGAATCTCCATACCGAGACGGTCATCGCCCCAGTCACTGTCCGATGCGTCAACATAGACGAAATAGATATCCCAGCCATCAAGATTATTGCCTATAACAACAGGTGCGGTTCCCTCACCAGTCTCAAGAATGAGCTGCTCACCGAATTCCTCTTCATCCCAAGCGGTATCAATATCTTCAAGGGTTACATTCCAGACGTAGCCCTCAGCCCCTATCTCAACCTGCCAGAGAGTGTAAGTATCGAGGTCCTCATCAGTAACCATTATATCCCATGAACCCTCGTTCACCTCTAGTGTGAATGATTCACCAGGGGCAAGTATTTCATCTTCACCAAGTCTATCTTCACCCCATGGAGAATCCGAAGGGTCAATCAGTATGGCATAGATATTCCAGGCTTCAAGTCCATTAATAATTGTAATCTCCGGTAATACTTCCTGCTCAGGAACCTGCGCTTCCTGTTCCTGCTGACCGCAACCTGCAATCATCGCAAGTGCAAAGATTCCCAGCAAAACCGCTGTTTTCCTCATCCGGTTTTTCCTTCCGTCATATTTTCCGGTTTTCCGAACCGGTACGGTATTCAATCATGAATATTTCCTTACAAATTTATATGGGAATTAAAAAATATACTCCGGTGCCATAAATTGAAGGTAGGATCCCTTAAATGCCTTGTCCAGACCATTTCTGCACAACTGCTCGAGTTCCAGTTTCCAGTTTCCATCCTCCAGAAGCATTGAATACTCCCCTGATGAAACCGTGACAGTTGCTTTGCTTCCCTGAAGGAAAATAATAGTTACATCTCCATTGAAGTCAATGTATTCATTGTACATCACGGAAAGGAGGTCAGATCCGGAAGTGTATTCCGTTAATCCCTCTTGCGCCAGATTATCAGCAGCAGTATCGAGGAAACTCATTGTCGAGCAGCTCAATATATTGGCCGCGCTCTCCCAGTCTCCATCCTCGAAACACTGAATTGTCGAATTGAAGGCGGAAAGAACCTCTTTTTGTTTCGATGACCATCCGCATGCAGAAGAGATGCATAACAACGTAATGAATGAAAGCGGGAGAAAGAATACTTTTCTCATGTCATCCTTCCGATAAATCATCACCTGCATTATAGTCTGTAAGATGAAGCGTCGTACGTCAATTGTCTGTGCTGTTTCTAATAAGATATCGTGTTATTATTCATGAAAACCTCCGGGGAGGTCAACCTGATGGCGGAAATTGCCGAAAAGGAATCTCAGCTGAAGTATCCATGGACTGGAGAGCTTGACTCAGTTACCGGAATTCCACCAAGAAACGCTCTGGATCATAATCTTCCTCTACTGCTTCGGTTAATGGGAAAAGAAGCCATGCCTCTGTCGGCGATTATGATTGATATTGATCATTTCAAGAAATTCAATGATCGATGGGGGCATGATACCGGCGATAGAGTCCTCAGACATGTATGCGGCATTGTCAGAAAAACCGTCAGGTACCGTGGAGAAGCTTACAGATATGGTGGTGAAGAGATAACGATTCTTCTCCCGAACACATCCAGTGATGAAGCTATGGCAACTGCGGAGCATATTCGCGAACTTATTTACAGAAATCCGCTTGAATCAGCTGATGAAACTTCGTCCGAATCTTCAGTTGTTCCGCTTGCTGTAACAGTCTCTCTTGGAGTCAGCACCTTTCCGGATGTTGCCGGCAGTGAACTTCTTGTAGCTGCTGATCAGGCTCTATATGTTGCGAAAAGGGAGGGGAGGAACAGAGCAGTATTCTATGACACCACTGACAAGGATGACAGTTCTCCAGTTACTCTGAATGTAAGATTTCCTGCGTCTTCATCCATCAGTGAGGGAAGCTACATAATTCTGACCAGATGGTTCAGACAT
Source organism: Candidatus Fermentibacterota bacterium (assembly GCA_030607835.1). GTDB lineage: Bacteria > Fermentibacterota > Fermentibacteria > Fermentibacterales > JCC-6 > Aegiribacteria. The sequence goes on from JAUWJE010000005.1 coordinate 10,224, forward strand.
AGAGGTGAACTCACTGAGATTGAAGCCAGAGAGATATCTGATCCCGGCAGGGGACTCAGGGAATTCGCTGAAGGTCCCGTTCCACCTGGAGGTCCTGTAACCGCAGAAATCAGGGGCAGAGTTGCTGCCGTGGAGCGGCGCGGAAATTCAACATTCTTCAGTTTCGAAGTAGAGGCAGAAGTCCTTAATCTGATGTTTCATCATCTGAGAGATCGGGAATTATGAGTTCCATTATCTGTAGTGCCGCATGGACAGGACCGAATGATCGACTTCTTCCTGCATCCCTGATTGAGTTTTCCGATGGCAGGATCACCGGAATTTCTCCTGCTCCTGACTCAGAATCGAACCTGTTCATCATCCCCTCATTTGTAGACGCACATTGTCACTTCACATGGTCGGGACTCCAGCGTCTTTACCTTGATCTGGAGTCTGCCGGATCTTCCTGTGATTTCCTGGAGATGCTGGCTTCCGAAGTAAGGGATGAAAAGACTGGAGGAATTCTGAGAGGGTGTAATTATGATGAAAGCATGTGGTCAGATTCCAGGCTTCCCTCGCTTACGGAACTCGATGCTGTAACGGGAGATCGACCGATATTCATTAGACGGGTCTGCTGTCACAAGGCCCTTGTAAATACGGCAATGCTCAGGATGCTGCCGCCCGATTCTGAGGGTGTTGACTGGAGTTCAGGTATTATTCGTGAAGGAATTATTTTTGGATTTGAGAACTTATACAAGCCTGAACCGCACATTCTCAGAGATGCAGCCTTCCTGGCTACCGATATCTGCTATTCATCCGGTGTCACTGCTGTTTACAGTTTTGAACATTATTATTTTTCAGAAGCTCTTGCCGTGAACAATCCTCCGGTAAGGATGTCAATTTCTGTGCTGGGAGAAGATGTAGAACTCCTTGAGAAAGCTCTGAAGGACGATACAGTTGACCTTTCCCGTTTGCGTGGACTTAAGTTCTTTCTTGATGGATCATTAGGAGCAAAGACGGCAGCAGTGAGCGGTACATACCTTGATGGAACGGTCATGAATCCACTTATGAATGATAACGAGGTGCTTAACTGTCTTCTGCTTTCAGACAGGCTCGGGCTTGCGCCTACCTTTCATGCTATCGGCGCGAGAGCACTGCAGCAGATTGACAGAGTGAGTAAGCTCTATTTAGAGAGAACCGGGCAGGATGGAATTTCAAAGATAAGGGTGGAACACGCAGAGGAACTCCTTCCCGCATGGCCCGGAAACTGGGATCCATCCGTGCACTTATTTGTCATGCAGCCGAATTTTGTGAAAAGATGGCAGCATCAGGGGGGACTGTATGAGAAGAAACTCGGGAGAGAACGATCTCTCAGACTGAACCCGTTCGGACTTCTTGAGCGATCAGGATTCTCTCTTGGTTTCAGTAGTGACGGTATGCCGTTCGGACCTCTCAGAGGTCTTCAGGGAGCAACGGATCATCCTTTTAACGAATTCAGACTTGACACCGATGCGGCTCTTAATGCTTATACTCTTGGAGCCGCATCACTGTGTGGTTTTGATGAGCTGTCCGTACGTCTTGGTAAAGGAAGGAAAGCTGATATGACCGTGTTGTCCGATAGTCCTTTCAAGACTCCATGGGATGAAATTAAAATCGTTGGCACCATTCAGAACGGTCAACTTGTGTATGGATCCCCCGATATTCTGGAGGGGAAATGACCCAATCAGTAAACTGGTCAGATCGCGTTTCAACAGGTGAATTCATTGTGCGAAACGCACTTCTGGAAGACGCTGTGCAGAATGACATCACAACAGATGCTCTGGAACCTGTCAGAGACGACCAGCATACCTGCATGGTTGTTGCCCGCGGGGGACTTATTGTGGCAGGCTGGTTTCTGGTTAATCAGGTCTTCGATACACTTGCTGAGATATTTCGATGTCATGCACCTGAGTGCGTACAGCATGTCGTGGAGGGATCATCTGCTTCCTCCGGGGAATCTCTGGGATGCCTGAGAGGTCCTGCCGGGATTCTTCTCAGGGGAGAGAGAGTTGCTCTGAACCTTCTATGCCATCTCTCAGGGATCGCTACCCTTACGTCAAAGTATGTTCTTGCGGTACAGGATACCGGAGTAGAGATCCTTGACACAAGGAAAACTACCCCCTGTCTCAGAGCACTTGAGAAATACGCTGTTAGAGTTGGGGGAGGCGTCAATCATCGATTTGACCTGTCAGAACTTGCAATGATCAAGGATAACCACATAGCTGTTGCAGGTGGCGAAGGAAAACTTCACACTGTAATCATGAAACTGCGGGAAAAAGGTCTGCCGGTCGAGGTTGAAGTTGATTCACTGAATCAGCTGAAGTGTGTGCTGATCGAAAAACCGGAGAGAATCCTTCTGGACAACATGACACCGCGAACGCTGAGGGAAGCAGTCAGGATTGCATCCGGAAGTGGCTGCTATCTTGAGGCATCTGGAGGAATTACATTAAGGAATATTCGCGAAATTGCCGAAACTGGAGTCGATGGAATATCCTCCGGAACTCTTACGCATTCAGCGGAATCCGTCGATATCGGATTTGATTGGAAGATTAAATGAAAAGGCTGGTACTTGATATAGGAAATACCCGGACATCGGTCGGTGTGTTTGTAGATCGTACTCTTGATGTCCAGTGGAGGATTACAACCACGCACTGGACCGCTGATGACCTCTGGGTCATACTGAGGTCTCTTCTCAAGGCGAACGACAGCAGCCTGCCTGATAGAGTGGCTTTTGCCTGTGTTGTGCCACAGGTGAGACATTCCGTCCGCATTCTATCCAGGCGGTATCTTGGTGTTGAATCTATCGAAGTAGATCAGGATTCATCCGGAATCGAAATCGATTGCATATTCCCTCATGAGATTGGCGCTGACCGACTTGCCAACGCGGTTGGAGCAATCGCGCTTGGGTCATCACCCGCAATAATCGTGGATTTCGGTACTGCTACGACATTCGATGTAATCAACGAAGATGGCACCTACATTGGTGGAGCTATTGCACCAGGAGTTGGTACTGCTGCAGGAGAACTCTTCAAGAAGGCTGAGAAGATCAATCCTGTTGATCTTGAGTTTCCTGAATCCCCGCTTGGTCAAAGCACATCCGAGGCTGTCTGTTCCGGGGTTCTTCTTGGAGCTGTTGGCGCTACGGATTACATAGTTGATAAACTGAAGAGTACGGTTAAGGGCACTCCGGAATTATGGGCAACAGGAGGATGGGCACCCGGAATTGCGGGGAAATGCAGGAATAATTTCAAAATATACCCGGAACTTACTCTTGTAGGAATTGACCGTATAGGTGAAAGGGCAGAAAATGAATGAGAGAATATTACTCGGAATCACAGCGAGTGCGGCTGCTTTCAAAGGGGTCGCTCTGGCCTCCCTTCTGCGGATGGAGGGGTTCGAAGTTGACGGAATTCTTACAATGAATGCATTGAAATTTGTCACGGATACACAGCTGGCCTGTGTTACCGGAAGACCTGTATTCAGCTCACTCTTTACCGATCAACCTGGTGATCACGTACCGCACATATCTCTTACTGATGATTGCTCACTTCTGGTTGTGGCACCTGCTACAGCAAATTATATCGCGAAAACCGCGAATGGCATTGCTGATGATCTCCTCACTTCGGTATTTCTCGCGAATGAAGCACCCGTTGTGATGGCTCCCGCAATGAACACCAGAATGTGGGAGAATCCGGTTACAGATGAGAATGTAGCGAAGTTGAGGAATCGTGGTGTTACTTTCGCCGGTCCTTCTAAGGGGCGTCTTGCATGCGGGACTATGGGAGAGGGCAGAATGATGGAACCGGTTGAAATACTATCGATCTGTCTGAGGATACTTTCCGGTAATAACTGACATGGATCCATTACCTACACTTAAGTGGATGGGTGATTCACTGAGACTGCTTGATCAGCGTGAACTGCCCGTCAATGAAGTGTACATTGATTGCGGTGATGTTGATTCTCTTGCTTCCGCTATCAGGACTCTTGCGGTCAGAGGAGCGCCTGCCATCGGAATAGCTGCAGCTTATGGAGCTGTGCTTGCAGCGATAACTACGGATTCCGGTTCTGGATTCAGAGAGGGATTTCTGGTGAAGCTTGATAAACTGTCGGGAACCAGGCCTACTGCTGTGAATCTTTTCCATTGCATTGAGATACAAAGGGAAGTCTTCCGGAAAACAGGCACAAGAGAAGACGCAATTGTGCTTCTTCTGGAATCGGCTGATAATCTCCTTAGAGAAGACCTGGATGCAAGCAGGAGTATGGGCTGTTATGGAGCTGAACTGCTGGAACCCGACTCAACAGTATTAACTCATTGTAATGCGGGTGGACTGGCAACTGCCGGGCTGGGTACTGCTCTTGCAATTATTTATGAAGCATGGGACCGTGGTCTTATCAGGAAGGTCTATGCTGATGAAACACGACCGCTTCTGCAGGGCGCAAGACTGACATCATGGGAACTGATTCGTACCGGGATTCCCGTTGATGTTCTTCCTGATTCTGCTGCTGCTTCACTTATCCGGGATGGCAGGATTGATGCGGTGATAGTCGGAAGTGACAGGGTTGCCGCAAATGGAGACATCGCTAATAAGATCGGCACGTATTCACTGGCACTTGCAGCTTCGAAACATGGTGTTCCTTTCTATGTAGCTGCTCCCCTTTCAACCTTTGATCAGGCAACAGATACAGGAGCGGAAATCATTATTGAGCAAAGAGGCAGGGAGGAGCTTTCAACATTAGGGGATCGGCAGCTGCTTCCGCCAGAAGCGGGATTCTGGAATCCTGCTTTTGATGTTACTCCAGCGGAACTGATAACCGCAATTATCTGTGAGAAAGGTATTGTGTCTCCCATAAGCTCGAAGACTGTGGCAGATGTGCATTCAAGAGTTGACATGTTTCTATGAGTAAGGTACACTAACCTTGTCTAGTTTGTGGAATAAAATCGTAATAGGGATCTTGTCTGATCAATTGTGATGACGAATATTAAGGATACGAAATTTGATCAGGTATTTTCAGAAAATCAGCGTGTGCGAGTGTTCTGTGTAAGGAGGCTCTTTTGGCAAGCACAATTGGTATTGACCTGGGAACGACGAACTCCTGTATGGCAATATACGAAGCTGGACACGCGGTTGTAATACAGACAGGTGAAGGCCCCAGAGTCATGCCTTCATTCGTCGCATTCACACCAGCGGGAGACAGACTTGTTGGAATTGTTGCCAAAAGGCAGGCAATCACTAATCCAAAGGATACAATAACAAGTGTTAAAAGGCTTATAGGAAGGACGTATGACGAACTGTCAAAGGAAACCTTCAATGTATCCTACGAAATAGTGGCGAATGAAAAAGGTGACGCGGTCATTAGAGTCGCAGATGGCAAAACCTATACTCCACAGGAAATATCATCCATGATCCTTCAGAAAATGAAATATCGAGCTGAGGAATATCTTGGTGAAGAAGTTACAGATGTCGTTGTTACAGTCCCAGCGCATTTCAATGAAATTCAAAGAAAGGCAACAAAAGCTGCCTGCACTATTGCCGGATTAAATGTAAAGCGAGTACTGAACGAGCCCACCGCCGCAGCTCTTGCGTTCACTGACGCTGTTGAACGCAAGAAATTAGCGGTCTTCGATTTTGGTGGAGGAACTTTCGATATCAGTATTCTTCAGGTCGTTAACGGCATATTTGAAGTTAAGGCAACCACAGGTAATACTCAGCTTGGCGGTGACGATTTCGATGCTCGACTTGTTGAATGGATTATGAGCGAATTCAAACGTGAGAAAGGTATTGATCTCCATAAGGATCCAGTTGCTCCTCAGAGGGTTCGTGAAGCCGCGGAACGGGCAAAATGCGAACTGTCAGCCGCGCTTGAAACATCAATAAATCTCCCTTTCATTGCTTCGAGTGAATCCGGTCCGGTTCATCTGGAAATGTCGATAACCAGAGGCTTGTTCGAGGGTCTTATCAAAGATCTTGTAGAAACTACCAGACCTTTATGCAAACAGGTCTTGAAGGATGCCGGTATTTCTCCTGATGAACTTGAAGTTGTTGTTCTGGTTGGAGGTTCAACCAGAATACCTCTGGTTAGACATATTGTTCAGGAATCATTTGAGCAGGATCCTGTTCACAGTGTGAATCCTGATGAAGTTGTTGCGATGGGCGCAGCAATTGCCGGTTCTGTTGTATCGGGTCAAAGGAAGGATCTTGTTCTTCTTGATGTGACCTCTCTGACTCTCGGTGTTGAAACTCTTGGAGGCGTGATGGCTCCGATTATATCCAAGCACAGTCCATTACCGATAAAGAGAGGCAAGATGTTTACGACTGCTGTTGACAACCAGCAGGTTGTTGGGATTCATGTTCTCCAGGGTGAGAGGGAACTTGCCGAAGACAACAGAAGTCTGTCAAGATTCGAACTGGTTGGTATCAACCCCGCTCCAAGAGGAGTCCCCAGAATAGAAGTATCCTTCACCATTGACGCAAACGGGATACTCTTCGTTAACGCGAAAGACGCGGTAACAGGCAAGCACCAGGAGATAAAAGTTAATCCCAGTGGAGGACTTTCTGATGCGGATATTCGGGAGCTCATGCGTGATGCCAAACGCAATCAGGAAGTTGATCGCGAGCGGATGAAGCTTATTGAAGAGAAGAACGTTGCCGATCAGCTCATATACGAATCAAATCGGATCCTCAGGACCAAAGTCGACGATATTGATGAATCTTTATTTGAAGAACTCAAAGTCGCCCTTGATAAGCTGCGGTCTGAACGTGACGGTACGAATGTAGTCGGAATTAATCAGGCAATGAAGAAACTGAACTCAATTCTAAGTACGATCAGGAATATGATTGAAATGGTAGAATCTCTTGAGGATAAAGACGTTTCGGACGATTTCGTATCACTTGAGAACAATCCCGAGGATGGATTGACTGATCCACAAGACCAATAATTCCTCTTCAGGAATTCTTCCCGGCATGAATGTTCTTAAGTATATTCCCGTTTGGATAATGATTCACGGATCCATGCATCAACAAACTGCTGCGGTTCCCGGAGTTTCGGGGACACGCACGCTCTGGTGCGTGTCCCCGAAAAAAGATCAGCACTCAG
>JAUWJE010000211.1 GCA_030607835.1 Candidatus Fermentibacterota bacterium
CGTGGAACGCGGGAAGATCCCACTTTTGATATTTTCGATTCAGAGACAGGAGAGTTCCTGTTCACGGCAGTACTGCCGGACATTGGATACGAGGGGCTTTTCTGGAACTTCACAATAGACGAAGGCGGCATACTGGCTTACTCCGAGAATCCTGCAGATTTTCCCCAGGTTTACATAGTGGAGCTGGAGTAGAATTTACATCTGTTCTCCGATCGTTTATCAGCTATTCATATGCTTGACTTGGCAGTACTGTCATTAGTATTACCTTATTCAGAGATTCATGCCTGGAGAGGAGTAAGAGATGAAAATGCATGGTTTTGCCTTCAAAGTGATTCCGGTTCTGCTTGCTGGTCTGGGAAGTATTGGAAGCCTGGAGGTCAGTGCCGATCCATTTACACTCCCGAACCCTCCGGAAGTATCGATAAGCATTGAAGCGGAGTCCGACAGGCTCTGGACAGGCGTAGCAGTCAGTTCCGAAGGCAGAGTGTGCGTCAGCTTCCCCAGGTGGGGCATGGACACTCCTGTATCAGTGGGCGAACTGATCGATGGTTCTCTTATACCGCTTCCTGACTCCGCGTGGAACGCCTGGCTCCCCGGTGATCCCTGCGACAGTGCTTTCGTTTGTGTTCAGAGCATAACATTTGATGAAGCTGGAAAGCTCTGGGTACTTGATACCGGTAATCCGTGGATGAGCGGCGTGATTCCAGGTGCGTGCAGGCTTCTCTGCTTCGGAGTCGACTCAACCTCACCTGAGCTTGTTTACTATTTTCCCGATTCTCTTCTGGCTCCTGGAAGCTATCTGAACGACTTCCGCATTGATATCGCAAGCGGAAACGCTTACATCACTGACTCGGGAGAGGGAGCCCTGATAGTAACTAACCTGTATTCAGGAGAGTCAAGGAGACTCCTTGATGGTCATCCTGCCTTAATGTCGGAGGGAACTCGTATAGAGATAGATGGAATTGAATGGAATCTCGGCGGTGTTCTTCCAGATATACATTCAGATGGAATAGCCCTGACTCCAGCAGGAGACTGGCTCTACTGGCATGCGCTTACCGGGAATACTCTCTATCGAATCCCTACCCTTGCGCTTGTGGATGAAATCCTGACTGAGGAGGATGTGGAGTCCGCAATCGAGGAGGTTTGCAGTACCGGACCGGTTGACGGGATGATCTTCTCCGCAGATGGCAGCCTCTACCTTACACTTCTTAACGAAAGCGGTATCGGATACATGCCGGCAGGATTCAATTAGGTGGTGCTGTTTGCATCCGACACTCTTTTCAGGTGGCCTGATACTTTTGCTATTGAACCCGGTGGGAGGGAACTCTGGGTAACTATCAGCCGTTTGCACGAGGGAGCGAGACCTTCACGGCCATACAGCCTGCTCAGGATCAGCCTGCCTGATATAAATTGATGAGGGATATATACATGCTCTGAAGACTAAGCCTTTTCTGTAACAGACAGTTCATTGTCACTGATATTCCACTGAATACTCGTTGTGTTGCTCAGGAATACTCTGTCGTGGCTTACAAGCACCAGAGCGCCGGTGTAATCGTTAAGAGCTTTCTCCAGGCATTCCATCGACGGCAGATCCATGTGGTTTGTAGGTTCATCCATTATTACAAGCCAGGGCGTCTTCGAAAGGCCAAGCGCCAGCAGAAGTTTTCTTGATTCCCCGGGGCTTGGCACGGCGGAGCTGAGCACCCTTTCCGGATCACTTCCAAGTCTTCTGACAATTGTCATTACATGCCCCAGCCCACCGCGGGAGAGTTCTTTAGCCTCTGCCAGGCAGTCACTGCACTCCTCCGCTGTGATCTCCTGCGGAATCCAGATAATCTTCTCCTCAGGGCAGTTCAGTTCGGATCTGAGATGGTTCAGCAGTGTGGTTTTACCGGTTCCATTCCCACCTGTCAGGGCTATTCTGTCCTTAGACTGAATTACCAGCTGCGGATGCGAAAGGTTTGTCTCACCCACCTGGATGTCTCCTCTGGGAAGATCAAGAAGGCAGTTTCTCGTGGATTCTTCTCCTGACATTTCAACACCGGTACCGTGCATCTTTCTGTACTTGATTGAATCCATGTGATCTTTCGCTCTTTCCGCCCTTGCTGTTGCTTCCCTGCTTCTCTGACCTGCTTTCTGCACTATACTGTCAATCCTGGATGGGCCATCGTAGTTGTACTTGCAGATATCCTTGAAGGAGATGCGGTTCCCGGAGGTATGGGCCTGTATTGTCCTGGCTTTTATCATCTTTTTCCTGGCATCCCGTTTCAGACGCTGGTATTTTGCTTTGGCCTGTTTTCTTCTTTTCGCGAGGTGATCCTGTCTCAGGCGATCTGCTGTAATGGCTGAGGTGTAGTTTGTGCGGTAAAGCTGTATGCCATCGGGAAAGAACAGGACGCAGGATGAGCACAGTTCATCCATGGCATGTCTGTCATGGGTAACCAGCAGACCACAGCCCTGATATTCTCTCATCGAACTTATCAGAAGGGATCTGGCATCAGTATCAAGATGATTGAAGGGTTCATCAAGAGCCAGAACAGCAGGACGAGTCCATATAGCCGCTGCGATCTGAAGGCGCTTTCGCTCACCGTAGGATAATGTATTCCACCTGTTTCCCCAGTCATCTCCAATTTTATGAGTGTCCCTTAATCTGATGGACTCCGAGGACCAGTCAAGAAGGAACTCATCAAGGTACTCCGGAGGATGATCCGTCCTCTGCGGACAGTACAAAGCGGATCCGGAAGAAACAACTGTGCCTGTATCCGGTGTCAGAAGACCCGTCGCGAGTTTCAGTACCGTTGTTTTACCGCAGCCGTTGGCTCCCGCGAATGCGGCCCAGCCTGAGTCGAGATTCATGGAAACAGCGGTAACCGCCTGTTGAGTGGAACCTGGATACGTATATGAGACATTGTTAAAACGGAGAAATGTATGATGCATGAAAATCCTTTCTGAAAAACTGCTTTGCGTTGCTGTTTCAGAAAGAAATGGTCATGCTCCACCGCCCTGTATTGGTTAAATGTTTGAGTAAATAATATATCAGCATGCGACCGAGGTGTCTACAAAGCGCCAGATGATGTTCCAGGTTTACCGGAATCAGAATTTGATATTATTATTCATGAGACCTGTAGGGAATTTTGAAACTTTTCTGAAAGGGGAGACCATGAGCAGGATAGTTGGATCGTGCGGTATCATCTGCACTGAGTGCCCGGCATTCATTGCCCACAGAACCGATGATGAGGCATTGCGGGAAAAGACGGCGGAAGAATGGTCGAAGATGTTCGGAGCCCCTATTAAAGCTTCCGATATCAACTGCGTGGGCTGTCTTGCTACAGAAGGTGTGCAGATCAGCCACGTCGCGGAGTGTAATATCCGGGCATGCAGCCAGCAGACGCATCAGCTTGCCAACTGCGGACTCTGCGACGAATATCCATGTGAGAAGATCGAGAAGTTTTTCGAGTTCGTTCCGACATCCAAAGAAGTTCTCAACGAGATAAACGCTTCGAAATAAATCCCATCGCAGAAGCAGATGCGGAATTCAGGTTAGAACTTTATCCTGTCTGACCCTGGCCATGCAGGAAAAGGGAGGACGGATTGCTCTGTCCTCCCCTGCAATATTTCCTGTCTCTGAGACCTAGAAAGCGTGCTTGATAGAACCCCATGAGCTTTGCTCGAGGGCAGTAGGTGACCAGACATAAACGAGCTCATTCTCGATGAGCGGTACGATATTTACACCCTCGTCGATGCAGAAGCCGTTGAAGATTGTTCTGCCTTCGTTACCCAAAATCATGCCGCCCTCGCCGGTCTGCGGAGAGGCTGTGTAGCCACCCATGATTAACCCGCCGGTGATAGCGGCCACCTTCTGTCCATCGCGGGCCCAATCGTCCAGGAAAGTCAGCGGGAAGGTGATGA
>JAUWJE010000216.1 GCA_030607835.1 Candidatus Fermentibacterota bacterium
AACAGCATCCCGCTCCAGCTCAATATTAGCTGAGATATCCGAAGTGGTGCCGACCCAGACTAGTCTTCCTTTTTTGGCAGCAATCGCTCCACCGTGGATAATGGAGAGTTTTGATGCATCCTCACCCCTGCGTAAAACAGGGGAGCCAGCCATTGTAACCAACTCCCCAATATTTCTTATCAGTAAATCGGACGGAATCTTCATCAAGAAAAGGCTATGCTTGTTCGGTTATTATAGAGGCAACCTTTCTGCCGCCCATGCTGTGGAACTTCAATCTGCCGTCTATTTTGGCAAAGAGAGTATCGTCATTACCTCTTCCAACATTCACACCGGGATGTATCTTTGTTCCGCGCTGTCTTATGATGATAGTACCAGCCGAAATGAGTGAACCAGCGGCGGCTTTTACTCCAAGCCGTCTTCCGGCACTGTCCCGACCGTTACGAGAACTGCTTGATGATTTCTGATGTGCCATTATTCAAAGAACCTTTCAAATTTTCGTTTTACCTGGTTATCATTAATCTTGTAGTCCAGGAAGAATTTCCGCTGTCAAACCTTGCGATATACATGCCGGAAGGCACTTCCGAACCATTATGTCCCGTGCAGTTCCATACAATTGTTTCCATCTCAGCGGAAACATCCTGCGAATAAACGGAACGGCCTGTAATATCGTAAATTAAGACGGTTCCTCCAACCCCTGCGACTGGTAATGAAATATTAAGTGATTCATGCGCAGGATTGGGGTAAACAGTGAGTTTTCCTGTTTCAATAATTCCGGTTTCGGAATCTTCTATACCTACATTGTATAGAACAAAACTGACTTCTACTCGTTCCTCCGAACCTACTGCAACATCAGTTACAGATTGCGATACGTATCCATCAGCGCTTACTTCTATATCATAAGTTCCCGGTATAAGGGTCTTATGGTAGTCTCCGAGAGTCACATCTGTGCGGCAGAAGCGCAGAGCCTCTGAATCCATTGCATCGGAAAAACCAATAGCCATCATGGCATCGATCGGGTCGCCATAAATGTCCTTTACCGTCCCCCAGACACCGTAGGTGCTGGTTGTGAAGAACTCCAGAGTTGCCATGTAGTGAGCGTTGCTGATTCCGGGCCAGTCTGAAGCCAACTTATGATCATGTACTTCTATTGTATGGTCAATTGTCCCGCACTCACCGTAGCTCCAGTCGTTCACATCACCTCGTATGGCATACCAGCTTGCGCCGGGAAGAGCGATCCAGAAAACTCCGCTTCCAAAATAGCTAACAATTCCCGGATTATTGACATAGCTGTCACACTGAGCATCGAGCAGATCATAATCCTCAGGGAGCGGGTTAGTTGTATAGTTCCAGACAGTATTAATGCACGCAGCACCACCATGAAGCGAAAGACCGCCGACGAACGGATTGATGAAATTCTCTACAGCCGGCCAGTTCTGCATAGTGAGATCACGAAGAGCAGCCGTTTCCCGTTCGGAGAAAGGCTCTGTTCCATGAGAAGACCCTGGAGCCCACATATAGCTGAGGTTCCTATTCAGATCTACACCGCGAGCATTGAACCTGCTTGTGTTTTCGTATCCGTCCGGATTGAGTACGGGGATTATCCAGGTTTCAGCATTGTTAACGATATATTCGCACATGGGGCTGGTAGGGTAATTGTCAGTCATTACTTCGAGATAGTGAAGAGTCACGATTGCGGAGGTCTTCTCGTCACCGTGAATGGCACCGTGCATTCGTAACTCCGGTTCTATTTCCTCGGTGGACGGATTGTCTGAAACTACTACTGCGATTATGGGTCTTTCGTCCCAACTGTAACCGATAGTATCAGAGCGGCAAATATCAGAATGCGCAGCGACAACGGCGTCTATGGAAGCGTATATCTCAGTAATAGATGGATATGGAACCAGGGGTTCGGGAGTTGGGATATGCTTTGGATTGAAACCAAGGTACCGCAGCATCTCCTCCTGATCAGCATTAACATAAACAGTGGCTTTGTCGTCGTGAGCCCATTCGATTAGAAATCCCTCTTTCTCGAGCACTCTTATGTCAATCTGACTAATGTTTGCAAGTCTGACGGAGTAATGGGGAATAGAGAAGCTGAAATCGTTCGACAGCATCGTGCTGTCTGCAAAAGAGCAAGTTGTCATTATGAATAGAAATAATACAAGCATCTTGAACATTTTAATGGATCCTCTCAGAAATGTAAATTATGGTTACCTTTAAAGGAATGTAATATAAGCAAATATGGTTCCCGACGACCTCATAAGTCAAGCCTTTTCCGGATCTACCTCTTGCGGGAATGTACTCTGAGTTTGTAGTATATTGCCTTCGTTAATGGAAATTCGGGGCGTGGCGCAGTTCGGTAGCGCACCTGCTTTGGGAGCAGGGGGTCGCCGGTTCAAATCCGGCCGCCCCGACCATTCTATTTTCGGAAAAGACTTGAGAGTCTTCCCCACCTCTCTTTTTTCTCCGGTTCAATTGTAAGCAGCTGTTGGACAGCATCCTCATCCTCTTTTGTTCCAAAGGCTATAAGAGAGTCTTCCTCATTCGTTCGAAAGTCTCCAGAGGGGCTGTAAACCATGCTGCGGTCTTTCCTGATCACAGCGATAATAACTACTCCGGTTTTTCTCTGTATTCCCAGTGCCCTCAGAGACATTCCTGCAGATGGACTTCCCTGAGGAACGATGATGCACAGATATCCGGCGGTATTATCTCTGGCGTAGACTATCTGATCAAGAAAAACAGTGACATTAGGTCTGAGGATCTCATTTGATATTCTGAATCCCTCGGCATTATTCGGATTCACTGTTCTTTTTACTCCCACAAGCTCAAGTTTCTTCTCGGCAGAAAGATCAGAGGCAATAGAATAGATATTCAGCCGCGGGTTGATTGTCCCTGCTGATAAACTCAGGAAAACGTTGCTTCTGTCATCAGGGAGTATTGAATACAGAACATCAGCGTCTGGAACACCCGCTTTTATCAATGTGCTGTCTATCAGACAGTTACCTTCAACTACCGTAACATTCTGTTTGAGTTCCTCCACCCTGCTCAGGGCTTCAGGATCTTGATCAACTGCTGTTATGCTGAAATCATGCTCAAGCAATTCTCTGATTACACAGATTCCTGTTTCACCCAGACCACATACGATGCACTTAATCTGTCCGTCATTGGAAGCTGTCACTGTCTTTTTCCCCATCTTCCCCTTTTGCCGCGCTCCAGCCTTCGCGCGAGTGCCTGAAGCTGCTCGGGTGACTCAATTGTCAACAGGATATCTTCCTCTTCCAGTGAATAGTCAAATCCCGGATTATAGACTATCTTGTTATCAGCTTTCATTACAGCGAAAATTCTTGCTCCCGAAATCCGTCCAAGATCAAGCTCACCTAAAGTTGCTCCAATAGAGGGACATCCTTTCTTAATAATGTATTCTTCCATCCTGCAGTCATGATCCGGGTCACTTATCATTCTTTCAATGAAATCCATTGTTTCCTGATTAAGAAGATCAGCAACAAGATTGTTTCCAACGGCAACTGAAGGTGTGAAGGAAGCATCTGCTCCAACCAGGGCAAGTTTTTCCTCATTATCGCTTCCTACCGCTCTGCTGATAATTTTGAGATTATCGTTCATAAGATGCGCTGTAAGGGTAAGGTACAGATTTGAACTTGCATCAGGGAGTAAAGATACAAATCCCTTTGCTCGATGGATCCCGATATCGTTAAGAAGTTTTTCATCAGTTTGATCCTGAGAAAAATAGTAAAACCCCCTCCTTTTAATCAGATCAGGAGGAGGATCGTCATCTGAATCAATTCCTACAACTGTCAGCCCAACGCGAAGAAGTTCGTTGATAACTA
>JAUWJE010000277.1 GCA_030607835.1 Candidatus Fermentibacterota bacterium
ATTGCATCGATATCCGGATCATCCAGTTCCAACGATGCTGTGAAGAGTAGTTCTCCAGTCATGTCATATACATTCCAGAATGGGTATCTGTACCCTCCAAGGCGGACCCACAGTCTGTCCAGATTATCAATTCCGAGTTCAGAGACGCATCTTCGGTGGAGTATCGGATCAAACGTGAGTTCAATTCCGGACATTCTGCCACCACCACCACTTCTTCTGGCAGCGAATTCCTCAAACTCCGCCTCCTCATCGGCAAGCTCTTGATCTGTCTTGAGAACGGACTCAGTTTCTTCATTTATTTCGAGGAAGATGTTTCCCTCCGGAAGGTATCCAGTGATATTGATTTTATCGGTAAAGGGCATGGATATAAACACATATCCGGAATTGCCGGAAGTGAATATCGGTGTGCTCTCGGACCCGAGCGGACCCAGCCTGGAGGGATTGAAAGGATACACATCCTCAGCGTAGACGACTGTTGATTCGGGATTCCCAGTCTCAAGTCTGGCTACTGAATAGCCCATGAGCCCCTCTTCCCTGTCAAAAACGGGAAGCTGTCCTGTAAAAGCATCCCTTCCAGCGGTTCTTACTTCAAACGGTGGTCGCGGAAAGAAACCAACGATATCCTCTACCCAGACAAGTGAGTCATTGAATACCTTTATCGCGCCACCGGACATATCGGAGACAATCAGCCGATTGTCTTCCAGAATTGCCATTCCCCTGGGGTTCTGGAATTCTCCCGGACCGCTTCCCTCTCTTCCCGCCCTCCCGATGAAATTGCCATTGCTGTCGAAACGACGCACGTTCAACGTTGTCAGATCGAGAGCGAGAACCCCGCCGTCAGCTGTTTGGACAGCATTCACTATTCTGCCGAATACGAGATCTGCCTCTCCCAGTTCCACACCTATTGTACAAAGAACTGTCAGCTGAATATGCGATGATTCTTCAGGTGCGAATTCGTTTTCAGTAACCACACCACCTGTCTGCTCAGTACTGCCGCTGTCACAGGAAGTGATCAGCAGGAATGTAAATAACGCTGATAAAAGGATCAATTTTTTCATTAAAAACTCCTGTTGAATAAACTGTATATACAAAATTCAGAAGAATGTATTCTAAGAATTATTCGAAGAGTTTGCGAGACAGTGATGATTCTGTAACAGATCGTAACAACTCTGAAATTTTGTAAATTTGGTTTGATTCATATATTTGAGAAATCCTAATATTCCGGTGACCGAAAATATTTGAGTAAGGCAGGTATCTGATGACAGATTCAGCGGGAGTGAAGAAGGAGATTTCGAGTAACATATCCAGGATATCTCTGGATGGTGCTGATTACGTTGACGCTAGGTTTTATCTTGATGACAGCTCTGAGACTATTTTTCTGTACGATGGAGATCTGGAAGCTAACGATACTACCGTCGAAAGCGGTATCGGAGTAAGAGTACTCTGGGGTGGCGCCTGGGGTTTTTCGGCGACCAGTGATCTATCCTCGCTGAGGGCATGTTTTGATAAAGCGCTGCTGAATGCGAAGACAGCTTCAAAACTTGTGAAAGTACCGCTTTCCATGGGAGGTGCAAATCCTGTCTCGGGCAGTTACTCCTCACCTGTGGCAGTGGATCCCTTCAAAGTGAGCCTGGAAGACAAACTTGAATTTCTGACTCGTCTGGACGCTGACCTTGTGGATGATTTTGTCCTTAAAAGATTGGTATACGCAAATTTCCAGAAAAAGAGAATTTACTTCCAGAACAGTGATGGCTCGGAGATCGACAAGGATCTGGTCAATGTTTTCGGCATGATGATGGTCATGGCTCTGGATTCCGATGGAGAGATGCAGAGACGAAGCATGAGCCTATATTCAACCGGTGATGGAACCGGTGGCTGGGAGATGATTACCAGGCCGCTTCTCTTCTCCGAGCACAGCAGCAGAATAAAATCGGAGCTTAAAGACCTCATTAAAGCTGATGCTCTGGAACACGGCAGGAAATCTGTAATTCTCCTTCCGGGTCAAGGGCATCTTCAGGTTCATGAAACCATAGGACATCCTCTTGAGCTTGACAGGATTCTTGGATACGAGCTTTCTTACGCTGGTGGTTCCTTCGTTGATCTTGATTCATTCGGAAAATTGAGATACGGAAGCGATAAACTGTCCGCTTCCGCATATGGAGGAATTCTGAATTCTCCCGGCTCCTTTGGATACGATGATGACGGAACCCCTGAGAGAGATTATCTGCTTATCGACAGGGGAATTCTTGTAAATGCCCTTACCTCAAGAGCTATGGTTAACGAGGCTAACGAGAAAGCAGAACGGGAAGTATTCAGCCAGAGCGGGGGAGTTGCCAGAGCAACTGCATTCTATCGCGCTCCAATCGACAGAATGACAAACGTAAATATTCTGCCGGGTGATGACGGATCACTTGAGGATATTATCTCTTCCACAGAGGACGGGATAGTGGTTGATAATCCTGTATCCTGGTCGATCGGATCAAACAGAGAACACTTCCACTTCGGATGTGAAATTGCCTGGGAAGTGAAAAACGGTGAGAAAACAAGAATCCTCAGGAATCCAACTTATCAGGGACATACTCTTGAGTTCTACAATTCC
>JAUWJE010000232.1 GCA_030607835.1 Candidatus Fermentibacterota bacterium
CTCATGACCGGCTCAGATATCTATAAACTGCTTTTTCAAGCAGCGATGGGAAGCTCACATGCGGTAATCGATGAGGAATCCGCTCGATCATTGCTCGAAATCGAACTGATGAGCCCTGGGAACGGGCCAGCGGAATTCCTGAGGGAAATCATTTCTCCATGCGGGCGGATTGCACGAATAAATCTGCGTCCATACGCGGAGGAAAAACTGGATCCGGAGGTGCTTCTGTCGGCATTCATTCGAACAGGAAGGGAATTCACAGGATCAGAGGATACGCTGAAACTCTACTGCTCATGGCTGATTCGGATGAGGAATGAGGATCTGCTCCCGGAAAGCCTCAAGAACATCAATTCAATAATCAGTGAATACTATTCGAACAGTTATCCCGCAGTGCATCATTCGGAGACCTATCGAAAAACCTATTCACCGGCCTACAGGGTTGTTGCATTGGAGTATCTGGATGATCAGCAGCTCACTCAATCATTTGAATTGTATCAGGATCACCACTGATTGACACGGGCAGAGATGATATCCATCCCTGAATACTATCCTCCAGAGGACTTTCTTTCAGATCCAGCAGGTACCAGTCTCCAGTTCTCGATATGATCCCGGCAGCGGAGCCGGAAGGGATTGAATCAATAACCATGGAAAGCGAATCAGGTTCAGCAAACAGGGGTGAGTCCTGATAAATCATCGCATAGGTGATTCCAGCTTTGGGACCCCAGATAACGGATACACTGTCAAGTTCACCCTCGATTACAAAGTTCTCATCCTCTGAAATCCATCTCAAACGGAAACTTCCTATGTTAGCGGCCTGTGCCACTCCTGGATCAAATCCAAGCCATCCGTCAACAGTCCTTCCGGAGATGACTGCACCCTCAAATGCGGCGAGCATGCTCCAGACAGCTGCACAGGAATCCGGTCGCTGGAAAACAGCAATGGAATCAAGGCTTATAATCAGACAGTCTTCCATGTCAAAAGGCTGCATTATCCTGACTGAATCCGGAAGAAAAGAGTCATGTGGATCATGCGGGATAAACCACTGTTCTAACCCGGATACGGCGCTAATTACAGACAGAATAATCGCGCTGAACATGCTTCCTCCTCCATTACAACCACATCCTGCTGAGTATATA
Source organism: Candidatus Fermentibacterota bacterium (assembly GCA_030607835.1). Taxonomy (GTDB): domain Bacteria; phylum Fermentibacterota; class Fermentibacteria; order Fermentibacterales; family JCC-6; genus Aegiribacteria. Next base: position 1,137 of record JAUWJE010000232.1, read on the forward strand.
CAAATGATAAAGGAATACTGATTAAATAGTGACTGTCACTATTTACAGCAGTTTTGTTTTTCCAGTCGGACGGGGAGCCTTCACAACAAGGACCCTGAGGATACCATCACTCTCATTATACCAGCAATGCGGGATATCCTTCGGGCTATCGATTACCGTGTCCTTTGAAACGATCTTTTTTTCATCTCCGACCTCAACGACTCCTTCACCTTCAAGCACGTAGAAAAAGACATCTACAGGTGTTATGTGGCGAATCAGTTTCTCACCTGGCTGGAAAGTAATAACGCTTGATAGAGCATGCTTACTATCGTAAGCACGCCTGACATCAACACCGTGAGGATTCTTTGCCAGTGGCTGTTCACTCATTTTAAGAGTTTTCACATTTTCACTTCCTCTTTCTGTTCAGTTCCTGAGATTGAGTGCAAGGTCATCAGGCAGCCGCGCGGAGGATGGGATTCCATCCCCAGTGCGGTGCCTCCATCATAATGGAACTAGCTGAAATATCTCTCAAGAAGACCTTTGAATGCCTTTCCATGACGAGCTTCGTCCCTGCACATTTCGTGAACTGTATCATGAATGGCGTCATATCCGAGCTTCTTCGCCTTTGTCGCAATATCCTTCTTGCCTTTGCATGCCCCGTACTCGGCCTCAACTCTGACGCGAAGATTCTCCCTGGTGTCTGCAACTACTACTTCTCCGAGCAATTCTGCAAACCTCGCGGCATGCTCAGCCTCTTCAAAAGCTATCCGCTTGTAGGCTTCAGCCACTTCCGGATATCCTTCCCTGTCTGCCTGACGGCTCATCGCAAGGTACATACCCACTTCAATACACTCACCCGTGAAGTTCGCTCTGAGCCCTTCAAGAATCTCCTCATCCACGCCCTTCGCGGTGCCAATGCTATGCTCATCAGCCCAGACCATCTCGAAATCTGTCTGCTCAATGAATTTTTCTCTCGGAGCTCCACACTGCGGACATTTCTCCGGTGGAGCATCTCCTTCATACACATAACCGCAAACCGTACATACGAATTTCTTCATCCTGAATCCTTTCACCCCATCCTGAATTAACCGAGTATCGCTTTCAGATCCTCTTCAGATGTTGTTGTCGGTTTGATGGCGAACATGTTGACCAAAACATCAAGGGCTACAGGTGTAAGGAAAGCAGGCAGTGTGGGTCCCAGCCTGATATCCTTTATCCCGAGATGAAGAAGTGTAAGAAGGATCGTTACCGCTTTCTGCTCGTACCAGCTCAATATCATCGAGAGGGGAAGATCGTTTACACCACACTCAAATGCACCAGCGAGAGCAACTGCTACTTGTATTGCGGAATAAGCGTCATTACACTGCCCCATATCGAGAAGCCTGGGAATACCGCCAATATCACCGAACTCAAGCTTGTTGAAACGGAATTTTCCACAAGCAAGCGTGAGAATTATACAGTCATCAGGTATCTGCTCTGCGAGTTCAGTGTAGTAGTTCCTGCCGGACTTGGCTCCATCACATCCTCCGACGAGGAAGAAGTGGCGGATGTCTCCATCCTTAACAGCCTGGATAACTTTGTCAGCGACTGAAAGAACCGCATTATGCGCAAATCCTATAATGATCTTCTTCTCAGGAACATCCTCTGCAAACCCATCGGCTGCAAGAGCTGCTTCGATGACAGGGGTGTAATCATGATCATCGATATGTGGAACTCCAGGCCACTGGACCAGACCGGTTGTGAAGATCCTGTCCATATAGGAATCTTTTGGCTTCTGGATGCAGTTCGTGGTCATGAGGATTGCACCTGGGAAAGCATCAAATTCCTTCTGCTGATCCTGCCATGCGCCGCCATAGTTACCGACGAGCTGCGAATACTTCATTAGTTCGGGGTAGGCAAGTGTGGGAAGCATTTCTCCATGAGTATAGATATTGATGCCTTTGCCTTCAGTCTGTTTCAGAAGTTCCTCGAGATCCTTGAGATCGTGTCCGGAAACGACAATAGCCTTTCCCTCTACAGGTGTTACGAGAACCTCTGTGGGTTCAGGATGACCATAAGTTCCGGTATTGGCTGCATCCAGCAGTGCCATTACAGCAAGATTTTTCTCACCAACCTTAAGGGCCATACCGAACAGATCGTCCACTGAATTGCTTCTTGTAAGAAAATCCAGAGCTTCGTGGAAGAATGCGTATATCGCATCATCTTTGTAACCAAGTATCTGAGAGTGGTCAGCATAAGCCGCTGAACCCTTCAGGCCGTAGGTAATCAGTTCTTCAAGACCGGTGATATCCTTGCCGGGATCATTCAGTCTGTCTGCTATGGACAGCTTAACTGCTTCGGTCTCGATAGCCGCTTCATCATCTGGCATCTGCCAAACCGCA
>JAUWJE010000190.1 GCA_030607835.1 Candidatus Fermentibacterota bacterium
AATCGCTTCCGCGTGACATTCTGCCAGAAGATCAAGGCTATTCTTTCCGGATATTTTCAGTTGAACGAACCTTCTGTTGTATTCAGCTGGATTAACTGAGATTACGATTGAAAAATCCGGTGCTATATTTCGAATTTCACCGGCGTATTTCCTTATAACTTTGTCACTGAGTTTCTTAGAATCAGCAACACCAATATTCTTTAACTCGACGACGAAACTGGCATCAACATATACCGCTGCTGCTGTCAGCGGTCCCATATAATCACCCTTTCCAGCTTCATCGGAACCGATCCATGTCTCATCCGGTAACTTAGTTTCATCATTTAAGAGCAGGTTCTCAATTCTCTCGATGAGAAGTGTATCTCCACCGGCGGGAACTGCTGTAAATCCTTTTTTCTTTGAGTAATAGAGATTGAATCCGCAGCTTTCAGCGCCATCGGCAAGCCTGATCTGGATTCCATTGACCAGGTCCCGACGGCTTTCCAACCGTATTCCGTCTCTTTGAAGAATCCTGATCGCGTTATCAACCAGTTTCGTCAATTCGCTCAAAGAGGTCACTCAATCTCCGGGGAATACACGGAAAATCCAGGATTTTCTACCTCAATTGGAGTTCCGATAGTGTATTCCTCAAGGACACATACTATTTCGCCAATGACAATTGCACTTCGCATGAGAACGGGCATATGACGATCATCATCAGTAAGCCATACCCAGATTTCCCCCTGCTGGTCAAATATCCCCTGCGAGCGAAGATCAGGCTGAACCAGGATGCAGTCAAACTCACCAGCCGGAACCCTGATATGATCACGCTCATGTACGGTTATTTTCAAGGGATAATTATCGTTATCGATATGGCTGTCTATATAGTAGGAGTTTCCAACTTCGAGAGGAAGGGTTCGCGCAAAGTACAGGCTGCTCAGAACATCAAGTGCATGGGCCGGGATTTCCATTGACATAAGTGAGGAATCGGCTTCTTCAGGATAGTAGACCATTCCGGCATCCTGATCGAAAATGACTTCTTCCTGATATCGAAAATCCCCTTCATGAAGATTCTTGAAAAATCTCAGAGTATGGAATTGAACAATATCAAGAAAAGCCTCATTTAAATCATTCACTTCGAAGAAAGTACTGAATGCAGGATTGGATTGAGCTGTCGCGGATATTCTGTAAGCCAACAACCCATTGTACTGCTCGGGACCTGTTACAGCCAGAATCGCGGTTCCAGCTTTGAGAATGCCATATTCAACACTGAATTCAAGTCTTTCTCCTGGACCGAAAGCATTGTTTTCCACATACCTGGGTAGATATTCATCGATAGAGACAGTTTCAGTGGAATCAGAATCAGAAAGAAAAAGACTTAATACAAGAAAAATCACTGTCATATTTACTCGCTCCCTTTTTTAATTAAGGTACCCGTAAACCGGAAAGATGTTCCTTCCCGAAAAGTGTATGGAGAACTTCTTCCCATTCTTTTCCAATAACCTGATAGCTGAATCCGGACACGCATCTGTTCCTGGCTCTTCTGCCCATCCTCAATGCCATGTCTGGATTTTCAAACAGGAAACCAGCCTGTACGGCAAGCTGTCTGTAATTACCAGGGGAATGAAGAAGCCCAGTTTCACCATCTCTAACCAGATCAAGAAGACCGTTTGTTGCCGCGGCAAGCAACGGCAGACCTGTACTCATTATTTCCATGCCGGCTCGTGATATTACTTCGCTTCCAAGACTGGTTACAACACCAATGCCGCCCTTTGAGAGAATTTCCCGGATACTGTCTATCCTCCCCGGCAGACTCAGTCTGCTTTCAACACCCAGATCCCTGGCAAAAGCCAGCAATTCCTCCTGAGACTGCTGAGATGAAGGTCCAATAATAGTGGCGCATATGTCCTCGGGCAGCAGTGTAAGTGCACGGATCAGAGTTTTATGACCTTTCATAGGGCTTAATCTACCTATTGAGATGAGCAGGCGAGGGAGTGTTTCCATATGCTTCACTGGAGAGAACAGTTCGGTATCGACAGGATGAGGAATAACTGCAATTGCTCCCTCCCGCTCTCCGGCATATCCTCTTTCAACCATGAAACGGGAAGGGAAAACCATCAGATCAGTTTTGCTGTCAATGATTCTCCAGAGTCTCCCTGTACGCGGTTTTCTGATATCACATCTTATTCGAATCAGAGGAATATCACTGGCTGCAAGAACACATGCAGTCTGGCCGTCAGCTCTTGTTGTACAGATAACATCAGGAGCAAATTTCTTCATGAGTTTTTTAAAAGGCAATAAACCCGTAACTATCGCCGATTTCTGAAGATTAAGACCTGACACATCAAGTCCCTGCTCACCTGCGGCTTTCGCAACCGGACCACCCGGTGCAGCCTGTAGGAGTACTTCATGACCGAGTTCATTCATCATTTTGGCCAGAGCAATACCGCCGGCAGCTGAAGCATCAACTCCATGGCAGTTAATAGTTACCAGAACTCTCAAGGAAACCTCCCGTAGTTTCTTCTTCATAGTTACCCTGGTATAATCGTATCTGTCAATCGAGCAATATACCAAAGGAAAGAGATACAGATGAACCGCTTCATTCCATCGGATAGAATGACTTCAATCAGAATGCCTCCGATCTCCGCTATTATGAACAGGATAGCACAGTTGCGATCAGAGGGAAGGAAAATCTACAGTATGGCTCAGGCCGTACCATGGTACTCCCCTCCAGCCCCGGCTATTGCAAAGCTTGCGAGCAGCCTGAATGACATGTCTCTTCACAGGTACAGTCCGGATCCTGGTTATCCATCAGCAAAGTTAGCGGTAACAGAGGATTTCAGAAAACGAAGATCGATCGATCTGGATCCAACAGATGAACTGCATCTTACATGCGGAGCAAGTCAGGCTTATCTAAGTGCACTTCTGACAGCAACATCAGCGGGAGATGCTGTTGCTGTTCTGGAACCGTATTATTTTGATCATGTATTTGCTATCAGATTCAGCAATCTTGGTCTTTGCTCAATTCCGATGATCGAGGAGGACGATGATTGGAAAATACCTCTGGATGAACTGGAGCGAGTTCTCAAGGAGGTTTCAGTTCTTACTCTCGTCAATCCAGGTAATCCCACGGGAAAAGTTATCAAAGACAGTGATATGAAGAAGATAGTAGAGATGACTGAAGATTCCGGTACTTTCCTGATCCTCGATGAAACTTATGAACGTTTTGTTTTTACAGGTGATACATGGCATCCATGGCAGAAAGAACACCCGCGGCATGTGATGACTATCGGCAGTTTTTCGAAAAGTCTCGGCATGCCGGGATGGAGAATTGGATATTTATTTGGTGCTGCGGATTTACTGAAGCAGGCTATTAAAGTTCAGGATTCCGTGGTGATATGTCCACCTTCCCCCTCGCAATTCCTGCTTGAAGCGGCGCTTCTGGAAGAGGACGGGATATCAAGGATGTCTGAAGGTGTAAAACGCAGACTTGAACTCTGCAGGAATGCGTTGAACGGCAATAGCTCCCTGTCATGGCGGAAAGCGGGTGGAGCCTTCTTCACACTGGCCTCTTATGAAAGCAGTATGACCTCTCAGGAAGCCGCCATGCACATTCTTGATGAGTACGGTATTGGTTCTATTCCCGGATCAGCATTCGGACCGGCTGGAGAAGGACACCTGAGGATCAGCTTCGGCTGCCTTTCGGACGAAGATGTGGAACCGGCAATGGAAATTCTGTCAGAAATTACCTTTCCCGAATAACTATCCGGCTGTCGTCTGAAATGGATACACACCTTGCTGCTGCTATCTTATCAGGTTTGAAGCAATATCAGAATACCTGCAAGGGCAGCAGCGGCTACAACGATTCCTGCAGCAATATAAACGATGACCATGTATGCATGGCCGAGGAATTGGATATTGTGGCGGAAGCCGTGGAATTGCCGGATGTAGGAATTCCTCCCGTTGCTATCATTCCTCAACAGATTCATATAGTGAATGGATGTTTTTCTCAACACTATCTAATCCTCCCATAAAAAAAACACCGAAGACGAAGATCTGGTTTCTTTTTTGGAATTCTTCCCACTTATCACACGTTCGAATTAGAAGAACATTCTATCATCAAGAGGTACTACTTTGTTAATAGAGGTCATCAACTGATGACTATCGGCAGTCTTTGTTCTTGACATCACCTCTGCAACCCGAATATCTTGATTCAGAAGGCAGATAAGGAACTGATGGAAGCCCGGTTTACTCTGAAGTGAAAACCAGTTTCCTGTCATCTGTCCTTGGATCAAAGACTTTGTACCTGAAACCGGGGTTTGAGGTTTGTATG
>JAUWJE010000150.1 GCA_030607835.1 Candidatus Fermentibacterota bacterium
CCGGATGAAAGCATCAGTGCCGCAGTAAGAATGGTGAACATACGTATTTTCATACTATCTCCTTTCAAAAGATGTACATATCTTTTACCGAATATAGACGGTTTAGCTGGTGATCTATTACCAGTACCATTATTTCTGTAGCTTAAGTCAATCGGAGTCAATGGTGATGATACAACCAGTACACTTTTCGCGGTGTGAAAGAAAAGCGGGAGAGCCGGAACTCTCCCGCAGAATTGATCAGATCGTTTCAGGATTATCTGATAACCATAACCCTTGCTGTTGATACTTCATCACCCTGCACCAGGCGCAGGAAGTACATGCCTGGTGTCAGTTCCGAAGTATTCCAGCTGAAGGATTCCGAGCCGGAAATGTCACCCTCGTAAGGTGTAGCGACAAGTCTTCCTGTAAGATCAAACACATTGAGTCGTGCAGGACCGCTGGCGTTGAGAGTAACCACAGCCGAAGATCTTACCGGATTGGCTACAAGGATGTTCGTATTTACGTTGACATCGCCACCGGACTGATCCTCGATTCCAGTCCCGCCCCAGACAGCCATCTGGACCGATGGGTCACCCATGAGGTTGTAAGCCTCGAAGTAGTACTTGGATAATCCACTACCACTGTAATAATCATAAACCGCGTGAAGTCCTCCGTTGCAGAATCCCTTTGCCCAGGTAACTCCGTCTGCAAGGAACCACTCATACTCGGCGCGTTCCTGTATGTCATCCTCATCCCAGTAGGAGGATGGTACCGAACCGAAGAACCAGAGGCCTCCTTTTCCAGGAGTTCTTGTCCAGGTCTCGCACCAGGCTGTTCCGACTGCGAAATTACCGGTATTGCAGGAGTGAGAAAGCACACCAGGGAGCTTCGTGGCATTATTCAGCTGAGCGAAATGGGATGAGTTGAAGGGCATATCGCCCCAACTCGTGTTGCTGCCATGTCCTGAGAATGTAAGCATCGAGATGCCGCCGTTGATTGAGACTATAGCATCAGATGCATCACTGTCGTAGGTGACCGGGTAAATTTTGTCGTATGTGTAGTTCAGAGGATCGAGATAGTTCTCGATGCAGTAGTTGTGAGTGCCTTCTGAAACATTATAACGATCGACGCTGGCAATCCAGCACGTATTCTGTACCCATGGAGTAGAACCGCTGACGTTCTGCTCGTAATCAATGACTCTGTCGGCCATTAGGATGGCCTCGGCCGTGGTAGTTACGGAGAACCTGCCGATAAAGGCATCGGGGAAGTAACCTCCATCATCGAGACATACGTAGTAAAGATCGGTTACTCCTCCATATGTGGGTGCATAGTTGCCGGGAAGGTAACCGGTGTCACCGACAAGCAGAACGTACTGAGGAGGGTCAGCCCAGTTCTCGATAGCGTTAAGAATGTATGCTTCAATTTCCGCGTAGGATGTGCCGGCCACACTGAGATCAACCATGGTTACATCAAAACCGAGGCTTACCTTCCAGGCTACGAAATCGTCCATGCCTGTTGTCACGAAATCCTCATGACCGATGATGAGGTAGGGAGCCGGAGGTGTGTCGCATCCGCCCTCAAATGTACCGTAATTGGAAACTATGTTTGAAAGCATGTTCTCGAACGGAGGAGCGTAGTATCGAGCAGCGCTGGCAAAGGTTGTTCCAAGATCGCCGCCTTCGTAAGAAAGTGTGATAGTAGCTTCGGAAAGCAGATCACAGGAATTTTCAGCAGGATTCCAGCGAAGAGGAAGAACCTCGACGAGAGCAAGATTACGTCCGCGCATCTGTCCCGCATAGACTACTCTTACCGATGTAACGGGGAAGGCTGTTCCTCTGGAATAAATACCTTCATCGAATTCCATTGTGAAGCTGTCGCGGGGATCGTTCTTCGATGCGGACATTATTCCAGGCTGAATTGGCCAATCAGGACCATCCATGCTGAGAACGGTTTCGTCCGAGATGGATATTTCGACTGTCGCGCCAATGGGAATCTCGAGCCAGGTTCTGTAAACAGGGACCCTTGGCATTGAGAAATCACTGATGCTTTCAGTGCCTTCCATCGCGATATGTGAATAGTTGTTACCCCTGATGCTCAGGGTTTTGAATTCGGGTTGAGAGGCTGTGAGTTCAAAGACAAGACCGTCTGTGGATGACTCCACAATTGTCAGACCGGTTGCCATCGCTGCCCCTGTGATGAGTAGCATAAGACAGAAAAGTACTTTCATGCCTTTCTCCTTTCGCATGGAGTTGGTTAGAATTGTAAGTAAGTATGTATATTGAATTACAAGTATATCGATTGAACGTAAGAATACAGGTTTTAGTTCCCTATGTAAAGGGTATGGTTTCATGATTATCCAGCAATTGATGCTTCTTCTTCTAAGTGTAATTCGGTTTGATCCATCCGACGGTGTCTCTCTTGTTCTATCAGGTGGTGGTGCCCGCGGCTTCGCTCACGTAGGTGTTCTTATGGCTCTGGAAGAGGAAGAAGTCCTGGTTCGAACAGTCACCGGCGCCAGTATGGGATCTCTTATCGGAGGGCTCTACTCCAGTGGATATTCTCCATCTTACATAGATTCCCTGGTCCGAAATACCGACTGGGCCTGGTTGTTCTCCTCGGAACCGGACAGCAGGCTCACAATGCTGCCGCTGCGTTTATCTCGATCGCATGATATTCTAACGCTTCGCTTGAAAGGATTTTCACCTGTCCTGCCACGCAGCGCGATTTCCACTCAACGGGTTGCTTCCCTTCTCTCATCCCTTACCGGTCCTGTCCAGGTTGATTGCGGAATGCACTTCGATTCTCTACCAATACCACTAAGGCTTGTAGCCTTTGATCTGGTCAGCCATGAACGGATTATTCATTCAACCGGAAACCTGGCGATATGCCAGCTCAGTTCAATGGCTGTTCCTGCTGTGTTTCCGGCAGTGAGAATGGATGAAATGCTCCTTGTTGATGGAGGAGTTGGTGATAACATTCCCGTGGATGTTGCAAAAGAGACGTGGAAATATCCTGTGCTTGCGGTGGATATTTCTTCAGGAAACCCTGAAATCCCCGAAAACCCGACAATGATTCAGGTTGGAAGCCTAACTTACAATGCTCTATCACAGAGGGTGAATAATCTATACAGAGTGGAGCCGGATTTCTATTTCAGACCGGATCTCCACGAGGCAAAAAGCTATAGTTTCACAAGTGAAGCGGCTGACAGTCTGATAGACATGGGTTACAACCAGACGCTCGAATACCTGCGCGAGCATCCCGAAATACCCAGAAGACATCCACATCATGTTCTCCGGGTTGATACCAGGCCGAACTACATGATAGGCAATGTACAGTTCACCGGTCTTGAGGAAGTATCAGACAGCGTTGTTCATGATTGGTTCATACTGTCCGGAGGTGATGAAGCATCCACTGACAAACTCAGGGAAGCCGCGGAGAAACTCTACGCGTCCGGGCTTTTCGACAGAGTTGATTACAGACTGGAACCCGCGACTGACTCAGGATTTATTGACATAATCTATACATTTGTAGAGAGAGAGCCTTCGTCTGTTGGTATAGGTCTGACATACTGTGACGAATTCGGATTTGATGCCAGGCTTACTTACAGACATCTTGATTTCCTGAAAGCGGGGAATCACTTCATTTTTAACATTGGAGGAGGGGACAGGTATCTCTTTGGTGAGATCCGTCTGCTTGACCTTTCCTCAGGAAACCGGAACTGGATTACCGATTACTCGGTTACTGCCCGGCAGATGAAAGCTCAATTCTATGAAAGGGATAGAAGTGTTTTCGACAGAGTGTCAACAATGGTTGAAGCAAGTGCCGCAAAAGGCTTCTCGGCTGGATGGTCCGGGCTGACCGAATTTGGAATTTCCGGAATTCTGCACCGGTATGGCTCCGGTGATCTTGAGGGATTTCCGTCTGTGTTCATAAGTCATACCAACGAAACAATGTCCGATCCGGTGAATCCGAGGTCCGGTATCAGACTGAGGACAAGATTGTACTGGGCACCTCTTGGAACTAATAAGCACGGATGTCTTGACTATGACTTCGAATCAGCCTTTCCATTTCTCAGGAAGGGTACGATGCAGTTCACCTTCTGGGGACAACTGCTGGGTGGAGCAACCTGGAACTGGCAGGATAATAGACTTACCGCTTCGAGATCCATTCCAGGCATGCCGTGGAATTCCCTTCCGGCCAGACAGAGACTGGCTGGATTTGCCAGCTTCCAAAGGGATCTGAACGGTCCTTTCTTCCTGTCAATTGAGACTGGAGCAGCATGGGACTGGGATTCACCACTTTCGATCGAAGACGGGGAATCAACATGGGGAGCGGGACTTTCAGCCGGAATGAGAACACCAATGGGACCCGCAGTCATCAGCTGGGGATGGTCATCGGAATGGCATAACAGATGGACTGTCTCAATTGGATCACCCCTGACTTATGGACCGGGAAGGTAGTACAATGGCAAACGTCATCCCCGCAAAATCAGTAAGAACAAAACGTGAGACGGATGCTGGTTACAAAAACACGACCACGAGGATACTTGCAGGCCCCGCACAGGGCTGTAACAGTGTCACTGTGAGGGTACTTACAATCCGCCCTGAAGGAAGGGTTCCCCGACGGGAATACGACTGTCAGAGGATACTGACTCTTCTGCAGGGGGAGTTGATGTTCATGGACGGTGATGGATCGATGCACATGCTTGGGGAGGGTGACACCGTCATCGTTCATCCTTATGAAAGACATCACTTCCAGAACGATTCCTCTTCCAATGCCAGAATCATGATCATAGAAACCCGGGATCGGGGTCGGACTTAACTTCAGCAATTAGTGCCACCCACTTATAAAACGGACATCGATATCAGCCGGCAAATTTATTGAAATACTTGACATTTTTGCGATCATCTAGTATTAACTTGATAGTGTAATTAAGAAAGGATGACCTCAAATGTTCAGGAAGATCATAGCAATCCTATTATCTGTATTTGCGTTTATCAGCTGCGGAAAGAGCATGACGGATGAGACAGCTGGCACGGTAGCTGTTGATTCAGAACCATCTGTCCTATTGATACCTGTTGATTCCATCGGAGCTGAACACGGTGATTCCAACTATGTGATGGGTGGAGTTGAAGGTGTAGCATTCGGGCCCGATGGCAACATCACAGTTCTTGATTGTGGCAGGTCATGTACACGGATCTATTCACCGAGTGGTGAGTTCATCAGGCGCATAGGCAACAGAGGAAACGGTCCCGGTGAACTGCAAAGTGTGACTTTCCTGGCTATCTCTCAGGATGGACATGTGTACATATCGGGAACAGGCAGCTCCATGTACGGCGTTCATGCATTCGACTATTTCACCGGCGAATGGCTCGAATCCGACCATACATTCGTTCCTCCCAGTTGTCTTGAGGGAGCAGGGGGAAATTCCTATGTGCGGAAGACCATCGGATTCGAGATGCAGGGTGGAGAACCCTACCTGCTGATCTCAATAGCCAGACATGCAGTTGGCCTGGAAGAACCCCTTCAGATTTATTACAAGGAATCAATTCGCTTCGATCCTTCCG
>JAUWJE010000214.1 GCA_030607835.1 Candidatus Fermentibacterota bacterium
ATCCCTGCTGGGAGTAAATTATTGTACAGTCCAGAGTACCGGAATATTCGGAGGCTACTTCATCTATCGCAGACTCAAGCCTCCTGCATGTATTCACTGTGTTCGCGTCTGAGCTCTTCCTGAAAATTGCAAGCACTGCTTCACCCTGATTGATGTAAACATAATTCCGGGGTTCCTGATAACTGTCGATTATATCGGCAACGGCATCAAGGCTTACAGGGCGACCCTCATGAACACCAATAACCAGCTCGCGGATGCTATTAATGTCCTCGAACCCGGACTTGACACTGACAGCGAATTCCATGTCACCGTCCTCGATATCACCACCCGGCTGATTGCCGCCAACCATGTTCAGAGCAGTGTAGACCTGAGCAAGTGGAATACCAGTCTCGGATAGAAGAGCTGGATCAATTTCAACATTGATCTGCCTGATCTGCCCACCTTCCAGATCAACGGATGAGACACCTTCGACCCTGCTGAGTCTCGGTGTAATCTCATCCTCAATCAGGCTCCTCAGCTCTGCTCCATTCATCACTTCACTCGAAAATGTCACTATAACAAGTGGCTTCATGCTCGATGACATAGTCCAGATAAGCGGATCTGACGATCCATCGGGCAACTGACTCTTCATCCGGTCAACCGCGTCACGAATGTCACTTTCCGCCTGATCAATATCAGCGCTGTTCGTCATTTCGAGAGTGACGACACTGAGCCCATTCTTTGAGTTGGAAAGAACCGTCTCGATTCCCTCAACCCCTGAAACAGCGTCCTCGATAGGCTCCGTAACGAGACCCTCCATCTCGAGAGGTCCGGCTCCTGGCAGGATGGTAAGTATAAAGACCTGTCCGAGGTCGACCTTCGGGAAATAATCAATTCCAAGTTGTGTGGTTGCGAATAGTCCGGCTCCCGCCAGAAGCAGAAAGATCATGATGAACGTCGTTCTCCTGCGTACCGCGAGTCCTGCAAGATTCATTACCGCACCACCCTGACTTGATTACCATCGGAAGCAAGATGAAAGCCTAGAGCTATTACTGTATCTCCTGGAGAAATGCCTCCAGTTATCTCGATATCCATTCCATTCGTTATTCCGGTTTCCAGCAGCACTGTTTCAACGATACCGTCGCGAATCAGAACCGCTTCCCAGGAATTACCGTCAACGGGCCTCAGCACACGTCGAGGCAGCACAATCGCATTCTGAACTGTCTCCAGAGCAATGGTCGCAGTACCTGTCATTCCGGAGCGAAGTAATTCTGAACTGTCATGGAACTGAACCGTCACCGGCACGAGTCCTGATAAAGGATCCACTGAATGGGAGACTGAAGCAACTTCGCCCTGAAACAACTGGCCAGGATAGTGTTCGGTAGAGAACAGAACCGGCTGGCCGACAGCAAGCTTCTGTAGATGCCTTTCAGCCAGAAGCAGCTCTGACCGCATCAGATCTGTTCCGGCAAGCGAGACAATGTGACCGTTCGAGATGTCCCCCTCCCGAGCCCATATCCTGGTCACTGTGCCACTGAAGGGGGCTGTGATCAAGCCGCTTTCTTCCATACTCCTGGCATTCGCATATCCAGCAAGAGCGCCCTGAACCGAAGCATCAGCTGCCAGAGAAATACTCACTGATCGCTCGTACTCGGATTCACTTATCACTCCTGATGCATATAACCTCTCGGACCTGGCAAGATCAGTATGAGCGTTTGCAGACAGGGTCCTGGCAGCGGATACCTGCGCGATCGATAAACTTACCGCGCTGCTGTACCGCTGATCTGTAGAAAGCTCAACAAGAATATCTCCCTCGAAAACGGTATCCCCTTCTTTCACCTGGACGTCCTGCACCCTTCCAGGTGTAAGGGCGCTTATAATCGCTTCCTGTCCTGATTCCAGCCTGCACAGCACAACGACCGTTTCACTTATCACCTGTGGCTGGGGATCTATTACCGTTACCGGAATCGATATATCACTCTCAATTTCCGAACCACATGAAAGCAGAAGAAACAAGATTAATAAAATAGGAACGGTAGGATTCTTCATTTTCCACCTGCCATCCCATTAAGAAGGATACTCATAGCTGACTCAATATATCTCTCACTTATCTCCGCGGATTCCGAACCCTCGCCAAGCCATGCAGCCATGCAGTCGTGCGAAATGAACCAGATTTTACAAATTGCAATAAAGACGATTACAAACACTCCCGGATCCAGATCCTTTCTCAAGATCCCATTTTTCTGAAGTTCTGAAAGACTGTCGAGTATGACAGTCCTGAGTTCGGGAGGAGGTATCATCGGAACTGGAAAAGACCTTTCCGCGTCGAGCCATGCAATCATCCTGACAAATTGCGGATGTTCCTGCAGAAACCTGAAGAAAACCTTGTATTCGCCACCTTTCCTCAACCCCTCGATTCCATTGGTTTTAAGAAGTTCGACCATTTCTCTGATGCCATGGTACATCCCGGAACCGTTAACACGCCGTTCTGCGCTTTCTTTCCATAAATGCTGCTTTGAATCGAAATGATGATAGATAAGGCTCTTTGCAACACCAGCCCGTTCAGCGATTTCTTTCATGGATGTACCGGAGAAACCCTTTTCAGCAAAGCATTCCTCCGCTGCATTGAGTATTTCCTCTTTTCTTGCTCCTGACATTATTATCCTTCCAGATCCTCTTTTCTCATGTTTCTATTCTCAAAATTACTGACTGACCGTTCGGTCAGTATCATATCCAAAAAAAATTGCCTGTCCAGTGCTATCTTTTATTTGGAGCTATCCCGCATGTACCTGATCTTCAGCAGTTTCTTCCTCGGATATCCGGGTGCTCGGTGAGATAATCCATATAAACCTTCACCTGCGCCATTGCGGGAAGAACGCCTTCGTGAACGAGCTCTTCAAGGTTTGACAGTATGACACTGATCTCAGGAATTCTTACCGGATCACTCCCTGCCATACGCAATAATTCCTGTCCGAGTTCTTTTGGCAGTAACCGTTCTCCCTCATCCTGGATCAGTTCATCCAGTCGGATTCTGAGTTCTCCTAATTTCCTTGAGCCCTCCTCTGCAAAGTGGGAACTATGCACAGCTATGTCCGCGGATGCGAGATCGATAAGACGATCCAGATAATCCCCTGAATCCCGGATCAGTTTTCGAACAGCCCGGTCACTCCACTCTGGAGAGTAAAGCACAGGTCTCATATGGTTCTTTATCAGGAATACAACACATGAACGTTCTTTCTTCGAGAATCTGAAATGCTCAGCCGTCTCATTCGCGATGGCAGCTCCAACTTTCTCATGATCGAAGAAGTGTGGATTGCCCTCACTGTCTACGGTTCTTGTTTCAGGTTTCCCGATATCGTGGAGAAGTGATGCCCACCGCAAGCATTTATCGGATGATTGCAGATGCCGAATGACATCAAGAGTATGATTCCAGATATCGGTACAATGAGCATTACCCTGTTCAACACCATCCAGCTCGAACATTTCCTTGAACTGAGGAATCATATCTGTCAGGATACCGGATTCCTTCATTCCCTGAAGGGTATCCGCAACGGAATTCCCATCAGGAGTGGTGAGTATCAGATCCATCTCCAACTTCCAGCGTTCCCTGGAGATATTCATTATCTCCCTGTGAAGCTTCCTTACAGCATCAACAACCGATGAATGAAGAGAGAATCCCAGACGGCAGGCAAACCGAAAAGCTCTGAGCATCCTGAGTGGATCTTCCCTGAAAGTTATATTCGGTTCAAGCGGCGTTCTGATAATTCCGTCTTCCAGATCCAACCTGCCTCCGAGAGGATCAATGATCTTCCCATCTTCGCTCATGGCCATCGAATTGATTGTGAAATCACGCCTTGTCAAATCTTCTTCAAGGTTTTTCCCGAATACCACATCAGGAT
>JAUWJE010000054.1 GCA_030607835.1 Candidatus Fermentibacterota bacterium
AGGACAAGCCATCCCCGGATGCGATTCTTCCAGCCATCCTGAGATACATGCCCTGATCCCGTACCGGCTCAGGGAAGTAACCTCCCAGATATATAAACCAGGCAATTCTCGGCAGCAGGACAGCAAATACAATCAGGATGCTTTTATGCTTCAGCAGACAGTTCAGCATTGTTTCCAGGTTACATTGGAAAGCCGAAGCGGAGGATCGATCCTGGCATCAAGAAGAGTAATGGGATAGAAGAACTCGAGCCAGTGATAATCTTTCCGAGCTAGTGGGTCTGTAAGTGCGAGCCCAAGAATGTAGGATCCTGGCTCTTCAACATCGAGCATTATCTCAATACTGATCTCAGTCGATTCATTGAACGAAAGCAGCGGTTCATTCATCTCCAGATTGTTTGTTCCTATAATAGTCTCGCCATCGGGTCTGTGAAGTGAAAAGCCGGAAACCACACCATCAACAGTTCCCGGAAGGTGGGTTTTAATAACAGCATCAACTATGATTTTTTCTCCCTTTCGGAATATTCTTGCGGGTGTGCCTGACACGTTTCTAAGAGTGACCGAATCGAACCACACTTCGCGGGTGCCCCATTCTTTCGGTGAGACTGTCGCTACATCATGTTTCTTTCGAACACCTTCAAGATATCCGGAAAGAACAGCCTCAACTTCCCCATCCATCTGTATTCTGCCATCATTCAGCCAGATAGCCCTGGTGCACAGTTTAGCTACCGCATTCATATCATGCGAAACGAAGATTATGGTTTTTCCATTCTTCCGGAAATCCCAGATGCGCTCGTAGCATTTCTCCTGAAAACGCGCGTCTCCAACGGCAAGAACTTCATCAATCAGAAGAATATCCGGATCAACCGCTGTTGCCAGGCTGAAACCAAGACGCATGAACATCCCGTCGGAATAATATTTAACCGGAGTATCCATGAAACGAGTCAGTTCAGCAAATTCTGCTATCTCGGGAATAAGATTCTTCATGGCATTTCTATTAAGACCAATGAGCGAGCCGTTCAGCATAAGGTTCTCCTCACCGGTAAGATCTGGATGGAAACCAACACCCAGATCCAGCAGAGAGGCAATTCTTCCCCCGGTCTCCGTAATCCCTGACGAAGGTTCGTAGATTCCGGCCAGAAGCTTCAGTGTAGTTGATTTGCCCGCACCGTTTGCACCGATCACCGCCAGAGCCTCTCCCGGTTCAACACTGAATGTCACACCCTCCAGCGCTGTGAACAATTCCATTTTCGTGCTGCGATTGAATAGATTCAGCATCGTGTCCCGCAATGTTACAGCTCTGTCGTGATAAAGCCTGTATGCAAGAGAAACATTTTCCATCTGAATTGCGCCAGGTTTCATTAACCTACAACTCCTTGACAACTACAGGTTCAGCTTTCCTGAAAACAACTGAACCCAGTATCAGAAACACAACGGACCAGGCACTCAGTGAAATCCAGCACCATGCGGCTGGCCAGGTTCCAGTATAGAGTATGGAGTGCATAATCTCCATGAATCCGGCAACCGGATTGAATCTCAGAATCTGAAGCAATCCGGGAGATTCGATGATCTGAACTCCGATTGAATCAAGTGGATAAATTATTGGAGAAGCGTAGAACCATGCAAGAAGCAGAACCTCCACGAACTGTTTCACATCACGATAAAAGACATTTCCTATGGACAGAAGCATTCCCGCACCGATAGTCATTACCGTAAAAAGCAGTATTGCGGGAATCAGAAGAATGATGGACAATCCAGGAGTATGTCCAAAAATGATAAGTACGGCTTCCAGCACTACTAAAGCAAGGAGAAGATGAATCAGATTAGCCAGAACCTCAGCGACAGGAAGACACATTCTCGGAAAATGAATACTGCGGATAAGTCTGTGATTATCAAGCAGGCTGGATGTTGTGGCGCTAAGTGAAGATGAAAAGAAATTCCAGGGCAGCAATCCTGTAAGCAGAAAAAGAGAAAAATGTGGAATTGCTCCACCGAATCTGAGGATTCTCGTAAATGCGAAGTAATAAACAATCATGCTGAAAAGAGGTTTCAGAAGAAACCATCCAAAGCCAAGAACAGAACGCTTATACCTTACTTTCAAATCCTTGGAGACAAGACTCTCCATAAGAAGCCTCAGCCTGCTGATATTCCAATCAGTCATTTTGACTCCTGTGAAAACTGAATCTTCTCTCTTCGTCCCTGAGAAGTCTCCTGATGTTTGATCTGTGCCGCACTATTATCAGAACCGCAACCAGAATCATGACCACCTGAACCGGTACTTTCCCGGGATCGAAAAGAAAAACTGCTGGAATCATGCAGACGGCAGCACAGATCGAACCGAGTGAGACGTATCTGGTTAAGAGCAATATCAATACAAATACACCAACCCCTGTTGCCACAGACAACGGCGATAACACAAGCAGAACTCCCAGAGCAGTTGCTACCCCCTTGCCTCCCCGAAAACCAAGCCATGGAGTGAATACATGCCCGAGAACAGCGCATATCGCTACAAGCGCAACCACCGGATCACTCGCCGGGGGAACATTCAGCAATCCATTTGCTGCGGCAAGTACGGGAAGCGCTCCTTTCAAAGCGTCAAGGAAAAGACCGACAAGACCATATCCTGTACCACAGACCCGCATGAGGTTCGTCGCTCCGGCATTGCCGGAACCCTCGCTTCGAATATCAATACCCTTTAATCTTCCGAGCAACCATGACCATGGTACGGAACCGGATAAAAACCCCAGAAACAGATAGAAAATATCAGGCCAAAGTGTCATATCAGTGTTTTCTCTTCCTGTAGATGACCTTCATGGGAACCCCTCTCATGCCAAGACATTCCCTGAGATTATTTTCGATATAGCGCCGGTAGTTTTCGGGAATATCCTCCGGACGATTCGAGAATATCAGTATTTTCGGAGGGCGCTGGCCAATCTGTGGGGCGTAAAACAGTCTAACAGGTTTCCCTCTTGGTGTTGGCGGCTGAACTTCCTCGACAGCCTGCATGAGCTTCCTGTTTATTTCAGAAGTCGGGAGATCCATATTCCTCACTCGCGCAACTTCAACTACAGTTGGAAGTATTCTGCCCACTCCCTCACCGGTGAGCGCTGAGAAGAAAATAATCGGGATCCACCTTGCCGGATGAAATCTTTGAATAATACTCTTGACCCAGAGTTCTTTGTCAATTCCAAGATCAATCTTGTTCACGCCGATAACAACACCTTTGCCCATCTCCCAGGCTTTACCGGCAATCCTGATATCCTGTTGAACAGGATACTCTGTAGCATCCATAAGGACCAGGACAACATCACCTCTTGATATGGACTTCCATGCTCTGACAGTGCTGTAGAACTCAACATCATCCATTTTTTTTGTTCTTCTGCGAAGTCCAGCCGTATCGACGATTCTGATATCATTGTCATTCCAGGATACATATGTATCGATGGAATCCCTTGTGGTTCCGGGAACATCTGTAACAATATTCCGATCTTCTCTGCAGACCCTGTTGACTATTGAACTCTTACCTACATTCGGCCTGCCCACAACGGCAAGAGATAATTCATTCTCTTCGCTCTGTTCAACTGCTGGAAGATCCTCTACAACGGCATCAAGCAGGTCACCGGAACCAAGCCCGTGCTGTGCACTGATCGGCCACGGCTCTCCCAGACCCAGTCTGAAGAATTCCGGAACCAGTGGAATACGCTGATCGTTATCGACCTTGTTCACGGCCAGAAAGGCTGGCAGACCTGTTTTCCTGACAAGCTCGGCAGCTTCAATATCGAACGGATGAATTCCCGATACGACATCAACAACAAGTATTACTGCGTCTGCTTCCTCAAGAGCCATCTGCACCTGCTCCCTGATACTCTCCTGAAAAGCGTCCTCGCTTCCAGGGGCAAGACCACCAGTGTCGATTATGAAGAAATCGTGTCCCGTCCAGTTAGCCAGAGTGATGTTTCTATCTCTGGTAACTCCAGGAAGATCATCCACTATAGCAATTCTTCCACCTGCAATTCTGTTAAATAGTGTGGATTTGCCTACGTTGATTCTTCCCACGATGGCTACCGTTGGTATACTGGACAAGCTTTCCATCCTTTCTCTAGATTAACCATAACTATACGTTTTGAAGGCTTAATGAGGGAGTCTATCCCAACATATGAAGTTTGGAGAATATATGCTTTACTCCTGCCTGTTAACCATGGTCATTTTTTCAACACCTCCGAATATAAACGATATCCTGCCGGCTTTCAGAGACTCAATCATCCAGGGTAATGGACCAGGGGCTGTTGAAATGATATCGGAACATGCAGTTCATGTTGTGGATTCTCTGCTTGCACATGATCCACAGCAGATTGTCCGGATTGTATCCTATTTCGGAATCGAGCTTGCTCTTCCCAGCGAGGGAAGCACGGATGCAAAGCAGATACTGGCTGATATTCTGTCAGATCCATCAGTTGCGGGTCTGGTTATGCTTATGGGAATATCCTTCGGAGATCAAATATCATCCGGGGAGAGATCATTTATCCCTGTTGAATGGGGTTTCCCAGGCTCAAGAGACACCTTATTCATTGAGGTCACGGTCGAAGACGAACAGTGGAAAATCGATGACTATTTCGAGACTATCCCCTCTGGAAGGGGTTCATAGAAAAGGTTCAAACCTGGATTGCAACATATAATATCTGTTTGAACTGGTGATATCCGGGAACAATGGGTATTGTATAAGTGCGATTAAACTGAATTAGCTTCGGGAGATTGAATTATGCATCTCATCAGTTCGAGCAGGGATACTACCCGGCTTCAATCAATTATGAGAATTACAAGAGCTATAAGTACAGTACACGATCTACACAGATTGATAACTCTTCTCGCGTCTGAAACAAGCAAAGTCCTCAATGTGGAGCGTTCCACTGTTTTCCTCTATAACAGAAAAACAGATGAACTCTGGTCTTACGTAGCTGAAGGTGAATCAAACGAAATCCGCTTCAGTGCTGATCAGGGAATCGCAGGTTCGGTTTTTCGAACTGAAAAGACAATGATTCTGCACGATGTCTCCGTTGATGAAAGATTCAATAAAGAAATAGATAACACCACCGGATTTATAACCAGAAATATGATTACAGCACCGATTATAAACCCTTCCGATCACTGCATCGGTGTTTTTCAGGTCATCAACAAAGAAGGTGGGAATTTCAGGGATGACGATGCCGAATTCCTGGAGATTGTCGCCGCGGAAGCAGCAATAACCATTGAGAATGTCAGACTCCTGGAGAGTCGGAAACGAATGTTCGATAGTCTTATCAAGGCTCTTGTAATATCAATAGAAGCACGAGATCCGCTTACAGCTGGACACAGCTTTGATGTAACATTTCTCGCGGGTAAGATCGCCGAGTATCTGAAACTTGACCAAGACACAAGCGAAGCGATCTACTACGCGGCACTTCTCCATGACTATGGAAAAATCGCTGTTCCTGACAGCATTCTGAAAAAGCCGGGTGCGATCTCCAAAGAGGAATTCTCCATTCTCAGAAAACATGTTCTGCATACTCGAATAATACTCTCCCCCATTGAATTTGAAGAGAGGCTTGAAAAGGTTCCGGTTTTCGCGTCGCAGCACCATGAAAGAATCGATGGACAAGGATATCCTGATGGACTCAAGGGTAATCAAATCTCAATAGGAGGAAGAATTATCGCTGTCGCTGACGTCTTCGAGGCACTTACAGCAAAAAGGCATTACCGTGAGCCGTTCAGCCACGGAAAAACGCTCAACATTCTTGTTGAAGGAATTGACACTCAGTTTGACAGGAATGCCGTTCTCGCCCTGAGACAGTATTTCATTGACATCGGCAAGATCAAACAGGAGGAAGTGCCCCTGCCAGAGAAAGCTGGAAATGCTTTCTGACAGGTTCTCACCGGGCAGCAGAGCCAGAAGGATTCTTCAGGTTCTTCTAATAGGTCTGTTATCAACATTATTTGCATGGAGCCTCTCAAACCTCGAATTCGCGGACAGTCTTGAAAGAAGTACTCTTGATCTGCGATTCAGGCTCTCCCCGACTCCGTTGAGTGCAGACAGCAGCATTGTGCTCATTCTGC
The DNA here is from genome assembly GCA_030607835.1 of Candidatus Fermentibacterota bacterium. Classification (GTDB taxonomy): domain Bacteria; phylum Fermentibacterota; class Fermentibacteria; order Fermentibacterales; family JCC-6; genus Aegiribacteria. The sequence continues at coordinate 6,088 of JAUWJE010000054.1, forward strand.
TGGATGGTGGCTCCATGGATCAGCTGCCGTTTCCCGTTCCACGCCAGCTTTATTCTGATGTTCTTGAACTTCTTCAAGACTGGGGAGCCAACGCAGTAGGTTTTGATATTCTCTTCGATCTTCCATCAGTCTATTCTGTGACAGAGGACAGTATTTTCGGTTCAGTCTCATCTGATGGCAGAACCGTATTTGTCATGTCTCTGCTGCAGCGCGAAGACGGCAGTCCTGTTCCGGAAAACGCGATCATAGACATTTCAGGGGATTTTTCGGATCTGGATTCCGCCTATTCCTGTATACCTCCCTGTCAGATGATAGCACGTGGCATCCCTCTGCTTGGAAGCAGCAACGACAGACAGGATCCGGATGGAGTCTTCCGAAATATCCGTCTGCTTTCTGCAACACCTTCCGGAATTGCACCATCACTGCCGGTCGCGCTTGCATGGCTTGCTCTCGATAAACCTGAAATGTATGTTGATAATGCTCAATTTATCATTGGAGAGAACAGTTTTCCAATTGATGAAGGCTGCAGATTGCAGTTGAAATTTCATGGCCCCGCCGGAACATACAGTAGCCTGCCTCTTGTTGATCTTGTCGCTGCTCTGAATGCCAGAGCGACAGGTTTACCCTGCCCGGTCGATTCATCTCTCTTCGATGGAGCGTTCGTCCTGCTAGGTTACGCCGCTCCGGCTCTGTACGATCTTAAACCAACACCCTATTCCGCGCAGTGTCCTGGTGTTGAAGTTCTCGCAACAGCACTTGATAATCTTCTTAACGGAGACAGCATGTATCACGCCCGGAGTTGGGTGGCAGTAATCACATCACTCCTTGTATCCATGTTTGCGGCTCTCTTCCTGTCAGCTGTCAAAAAAATCCCTCTTGGAGCATCCTTAGCTGTGCTTCCACCTCTTCTTCTCCTGGTTATATCATTTCTGCTGTTCCGCAGAGGAATCTGGATTGACACGGTCTGGCCGGTTTCTTCAGGAATTCTGACCATACTCTCAGGAGGAATATTCCTCTTCAGCTCGGAAAACAGGAGAAGACAGGAGATCAGAACAGCTTTTTCCCAGTACCTCTCGCCGGATGTTGTCGCCCAGGTGACTGAACATCCGGAAACCCTGGTGCTCGGCGGGGACAGAAGGGTGATGACAACCTTCTTTTCGGACATAAGGGGATTTACAGGTATTTCTGAAAAACTCTCTCCGGAAGACCTGGTTTCCCTTCTGAATCGCTACCTCACCGCAATGACCGATATCATCCTTGAAACGGGTGGAACTGTCGACAAATTCGAAGGTGATGCGATAATGGCTTTCTGGGGAGCTCCCATACATCTTGATGATCATGCTGAAAGAGCTTGTTCTGCCGCCCTTCAGTGCCAGAAAGAACATATTGAGATGAATCTTCAGCTGACAGCAGAGGGATACCCGGAACTGATAACAAGAATCGGCTTGAGTACAGGTGAGATGGTTGTTGGAAATATGGGCTCCTCCAAGCGCTTCGATTACACTGTAATGGGAAGCACGGTCAACCTGGGATCCCGGCTTGAGGGCGCGAACAAGGTCTACGGAACATCCATCATGGTTCCGGAGGAAACCTGCATAAATTCATCAGATGATTTCATCTTCCGGGAGCTCGATACAATTCGCGTTGTAGGCCAGAAGAAACCGGTAAATGTATTTGAACTTATCTGCATTCAAGATGATCTGACAGATTCGCAGAAGATGGTTCTCGAGTACTATTCAGTAGCACTTGAACTCTACAGAGCCGGCAGATTCAAAGAAGCGGAAGAGAAATTTGCATTAATCGATGATGCGCCATCCATCGTAATGGCTGAAAGATGCAGATATCTGACAGAAGAGCACAGAAACAATGAAAAAGACTGGGACGGCATCTTCAATCTAACATCTAAGTAAACCCGCAGATGTCACCAGATATATGTTATACCCGCTCCGGCAACCATGTTGTTGTAGTCTTTTTCCGTGGTACTGCTGAACATCGTGTATTCACCCCTGAGATTGGCGACAAGTTCATCGGAGATGGGAATCCCTCCACCGATGATGAGTCCTGTTTTTCTCTCTCCGACACCTGTTGCATAGTTGCCGCCGATTGTAACTGACAAACTGTACGAGGGAAACCAGGTTGCACGCACATCACTGAGATATTTCCAGTTTGTCTCAGCCCCTGACCGAGTTCTTCTGCATGAAAAGCACCCGGAAAATGTAACCGGAGAAGGCAGGGATACAGTCTCTCGAAGGACGATATTGGTCGAGCTGTAATTACCGCTGCCGCTGCCTGCAGAGTTGTCATGCATGGCAAAAGCGAACATGGATGTAAAATCTATCCCCGATATATTTCTTGTATAGCTTGCTGAAACCGACAATAGCGATGTTCTTGTCCAGCTTGATGTACTGTCCTCCATTACCGTGCTCGATGGAGCATAGCTGATCACCACTCTTGGATAGCCCCGGAATGCAAATCCGCTGCGAATCCCAATCGCGTTGCCCGTATTTGTGAAGGATTTTGTTGAAAGCAGGTTATCATTGCTTCTTCTGTACCATAATCCTGCGAATAACTGTCTGCTCATGAAATATCTGTCAGCTCTTGCTTCGAGGACAATTTCATCATTCCTCAGATACGGAGCACCCATACTCTGAAAACCAGGGTCGGTACGTCTGAACGATGCGCGAATCACATTCTCAGAAAAATTGAATGACGATGAGAGGTCAAGCGCCCATCCGAATGCAGAGCTGATATTCGCTCCGGAATACTCCACAAGCCAATTCGGAATCATATCCGATTCTATCCCTGGACTCCTGACATCTCTTGTAAACATTGATCCGGCAACTTCACCTTCAAGTCGCAATTTCCCGTCAACAAGAACGGATCCGAAGTCCAGTGAACCGACCCAGTTCTCAGAAGGTGTCACTCTGAAAGTGCTGTCCTCCGAAATCGATCCGTTTTCATCCAGACCGCGCAGAAAGCAGAGATGCAAATGGCCACCGGAAGGTGAACCGATTCCTGTCATGATGGCATAGATGTCCCGCTTATATGTACCTGG
>JAUWJE010000060.1 GCA_030607835.1 Candidatus Fermentibacterota bacterium
GTCGCTGTCTGGAATAACATCTCAGCTGATAAAATAATCTATCCAGGTGATGTTCTGCTGCTTCGCCGTTGTGATAACAGTCAAGTGCAGGATTCACCTGCTCTGGATGTTGCACTTCCCGTAGAGAATGAAATTTATATAGTATCAAGTGGAGTGAGAATAGAACATGTGGTTGTCGAGGGAGACACTTTATGGGATCTGGCTGTCCGGTATGGTGTGTCTATTGAACAAATTATGTTTCTGAACTCTCTTGAGAGCAGTATCCTGTCATTAGGTGATGTTCTGCTAATTATACCTGAGTAGGATGGGAAAATGGTATTATTTGAATCAGGTCCAAGGAAAATTCTTAAGAAGATCAGGAAGCATGCCAGCGAGGGCAGCGTAAATCGAGTATCCTCCACCGTCAAAGAGGAGAGGAGCAGACTTCTTGAAGAAAGTGGAGTTGCCCTTGAACTGATCAAGCTCCTTCTTGACATAGGCCATCCGAATCTTGCAGCTGATGTCGGTGGAGAAGTTATACATCGTCACAGACAGGTAACCGGAGAAGTGCAGAATCTGTTCATGGAGCGACTGAGTGAGTTCTCCAGATCAACCGACCTCTTGAGAGCAATATGGAAAAGCTTCATTGACCGGCATGATTTCATGAGTGCTCTGAATATACTTGGTGAAGCAGATGAGATTGCAATATCCAACCTTTTTACGCTGATAGAAGATCGGACCAGGAATTCAACCAGATTTGACGGAACTGTTCATCCTGAAGCCGATCAATCAACCCTTATAGAATGGGCGCTATGTCTGTTCCGTAATGAACAACCGAATGATTCAATTGATTTCCTCTGGAAAATTTATAGAGAATTGGAGTTTCCACACAGAGATATTTCAATACTTGCGTTCTGGATAGGGAATCAGGTTAAACAGCTTGAAAGCAGCCAATTGATTTCTCTGATGGGTATCTCATCGCTTTCAGGCAAGATGGATATGGCAATGCAATATGCCAGTCAGCTCTCCGGAAGTGATCTATCACCGGATGATGCTGTTGATGCTGCTGATGTTATAGAGAAATGGCTGATTCCGTCTGACGGATCCGGCAGATCATCAGCACTGCTTGCGGAAATGTACACAGCGGCAGGGAAGACCGAAGCCGCATCCAGGATTCTTGAGGATGTATACAGCGATACTCTGGACAGGGGAAAACTCGAAACAGCAATTGAAGATCTGGTTTCGCATCCTGAGAGTGGAGCCGCGCCACTCCTGCTTTCCGCGAGGATGGATCTGGAGAATGGCAAAACGGCAGAAGCTGCGGAAGCTATTGAGAAAGCTTTTGAAGCAGGTGGCGCTGACAGCGACAGACTGATTGAGGTTTGCAGAAGCCTGATATCAGCTACCGGAGACACTACCGGGTCTATAGCATTGAAGCTTGCGTCATATCTTGTCGATATTGGTGAAGTGAAGAATGCAGTAATATCACTTTTTCCGATTTTGAATTCAGATGCATCATGGGTATTCGAACAGGTTCAGAAGCTTCTCATTCGTGATAAAAACAGTGCTTCAGTTTTATCGCTTCTTGCTGCCGTTCTTTTTGAAACTGGTAAAAAAGGTAAAGCCGCTGCGACTCTCGATCATCTGTCAAGGAGACTTGATAAGAATTTCTGCTTGGAAGCAGCCGAGGTTCTCGATTCACTTGAGGATCAGGTGATCAGATATCCGGAACTCAGAGAAGCAAGAGCCCTGTTCCGTTTCAGATCGGATAGACTGACTGATGCCGCATCCGACTGGTTCTCGATGTTTCTTACTGGCAGAAGCCCTTCAATGGAGGGGCGGGAGCTGTTGACAAATGACAGTATTGAGGTTGGATCCATTTCAGAAATCGAGAAAGCAAACTTCACACCAACTACTTCCTGGCAGGCATATGTAGCTGCTCTTATCAGTCTCAGAGAAAAGAATGCCGAAGCCGCAAATGGATATCTGCTTCTGACTCTTGATGACATTGAATATCAGAGCAGTGTTTCGGAAATAATCTCCGGATTGTCAGCTGATCTTCTTTGTGAACTTGATCTTGCGAGCATTCTTCCGAAGATCTCTTCAGGAAAGGCTATTGAAACAGTGGCCTCGATTCTGGAGTGTCTTGGAGGTACGGAAGACTGGAAGCTCTCTCTCGTTACAGAGCTAGATTGGGGTAATCCTGCTGAGGAAGCCGAGTTCAGGCTTAGATATCTTCTTGCTCAGGGCAAGATAATCCTTGCCGGATCATCCTATATAGATGGCAGTATCGATGATGCATTGATGGAGAATATTGCGCAAGCCTGTCGAACAGCGGTTCAGGATAAAAGCAGAGAGTCACTGGAATTTCTAGAACATCCGGTAGCGGCAATAAAGACCAGTAAGATGGCCAGAGAGCTGCTTGAGTTTCTGTTGGAGAGAAATCCAGCTTTTAATATAAGAATTAGGGAACTTATTGCGATATCTTATGAGACTGAGAAGAGATTTGATGATCTGGCCAGGATTCTTTCTCCCATACTGTCAGAGAAGTGTATCATTGATCTGCTTGAAAAAATGCATGAGCGTCACCCCGGTGAGTTCACCATAATCGATTCACTCACCAGAGCATCTGTTCAGACAGGGGATTTCCAGCGATTCCAGCAGTATTCTGCTCTGATGCTGGATCTTGATGCTGATTCAAGCGCTGTACTGGTGGAGATGGCTGTATCCATGGCAATAACGACATCATCAGGAGAAGCATATCTGTATGCTGCCCGAACAGCGCATAGAGGCGGGATTGAAGCGGATATTGACGATCTTCTCACTGAGGCAGTCCTTCTGAAACCGGAACTTTCTTCTGAACATCTTCTTGACGAATTTGCACAGCTTGGACCTGTTTCAAGAATTATCTGTTCAATTGCGTCCGGTGATTCGGATACATTCACTAAGATCATCAGGGATCAGGCGGATATTGATATCCCATTGACCGAGAAATTGCTTGATATCGCTATCAGAAACTGGTCTCCGGTGGATAACGCTGAAGCTCTTTCGGGTTTGATCAGGTCTGCATCTTCCCTCGGATTCAAGAAACAGGTTGAGGAAATACTCTGGATTATTGCTCTGGAGGGTGGAGATCCTTGGGACTCGATCGCTTCTGAGAAGCTTCTTCGCGAGGTGATTGCCGGAAACGCCAGGAGAACTTCCATCTGGAAATATGTAAAGGTCGACAGGATTATAGTTGACGCTCTTGAGAGGCTCTTCCCTGAAGGGTATGATGATATCGATACTGAAGAAGCTAAAGCTGTTGCCGGAGCTGTTCTGAAATCCGGTCAGGGTGTGAGAAGATTATTCAAGCTGGCAGATGACAGTATGCTGTTTCCTCCAGATGATGCATCATTAAGACTTAAGCTGGCGGAAGCATGCATGAAGAATCTGCCTGATCCTGGATCCGAGGATTCTCTGTCTTCTCAGGAAAAGGTAAAACTCGTGCGAATTCTGCTGTCTGGGGGGATGCTGTCCGATGCAGTGTCAATCGCAAGAGAAGAAAGTACGGATGAGCTACTATCCTTACTAAGGAGTGAATTGCAGAACGCGAGGATTAAATCATCTGCATCAGGTATTGAGAAGGCTTCTATACTCGCAATATCCGGGGATGCAGAGGGAGCAATAAAGGAGATTGACAATCTTGATGGAGAATATCCTGATGCTCCGGACATAAGGGCTCTTGCTCAATGGAATCTGGGTTTCCGAAATCAGGCTATTTCAACCTGGATTAATGAATACAGAAAAACAGGTGAGGAGAAGCCACTTAAACGCCTGATCTGGGCTATGGGTCAGGCCGGTGCAATGCTGGAGATATCCGCTCTTCGCAGATATCTGGCGGACAGACACCCGGCTCTGACATCATTTGTAGAAAACACAGGCGTTCTGGATAATAGAGGTGGACTTGATTTACTATCCGGACTCCGGATCAATCCGAAAGTGAAGAAGGTGAACAATGGCTAAAGCAAAAGCACCAGGATCTGACAACAAGGGACTTTCGATAGAGGAGCTTCTAACCGGAGTCGGAAAACTTATATACAAACTCAATGAATCCGTTGAAAAAAACAATGCTCGTCTTGAAAAGCTGGAAAACAACCTTGTGTCTTTGCTTCATGAGAAGTTTGATGGTATCGCCGAGCAGCTTGTGAAGTCAAATGAACTGCTGACCGGAGATTCGGATGGTCCGGTTGATAAAAAGATTTTCGTCAAGGAACTTGGAAAAGTAACAAAGCAGCTTTCTGAATCCACAAAGTCAATTGAGAAGACAGTAAAAGATGTAATCAAACAGTCAGATAAAAAAAGCGGAGACGTACTCACTGAAAAACTTCAGGCTGTTGTTGACGGGATATCTGAGGTTACCGGTAAAATTGATAGCGGTGTTAAAAGCATCGAAGATAATCTCGATAGAATTGAAACATCTACCGTTGAGAAAGTCAGTTCTCTTGATGAGGCGGTCAAGGAAAACACTCAACACCAGAAGGAACAGCTTGAGGAGATGAGTAAACTGCTTTCTCTTCATTCAGTTGAAGTAAAGGATAACCGCGTGAGTGATTTGAATCGCTCTGCGATAATGCATTTCAACAACGCGGAATACGAACAGGCCTTATCCAGCCTGCAGGATGCCATCGAACTCAGTCCTGATAATCCCGGGCTTCTGGCAAATATGGCTCATGTATTGGCTTCTCAGGGGAACCTCGATGAGGCAGAGGAGAATTTCAGGAAAGCTCTGAAAGCTGATCCGGACCTTGAACCTGCCATTTCAGGCCTCGGTACAATTCTTGTTCACACAGGTCGAGCTAATGAGACAATCGAGTTTCTTAGAAAAATCTTTGAGAGAGATTCAGAACCTTCAATTGGAATCATGATCGCAATGAGCAGAGCTTACGCTGCGGAAGGGAACCATTCAAAAGCCGTTGCGCTGATCGAACAGGCTGAGAAGATAGCTCCCGGACACCCGGAGCTGGAACAGGAACTTGCGAAGTATCAATAGCCCCTTGAGGAATCTTCTCATTTCGTGCATCCTGCTGATCGGCTGTACCACACTTCAGCCGGATGGGAATCAATCGGATGACATGTCTCAGGAGCAGAGAAGTTATCTTGCTGAAACATGCGGGGATTCTCTCGCTGCCATAGGATTGTATGATGAGGCTCGCGAATGCTTCATCAGGGCTGCTCTTCTTAGAACTCCGGAGGATTCACTGAGATCTGATTTGATCTGGAAGGCAGCAGATGTCAGCGATGCTTCCAGTATAATCTGTGCACAGCTCCTTCTTGAACAGACTGATTCACTTGCTCCTTACAAAGCTCTGCAACTTGGTGGACACGAAGTGGGGAGTGATTTGATCTCGTACATTTCCAGATATGATTGTGTCATGCCTGAGTATCTGTATCTTGTTCTTGCTGATTCTCTCCTCGTGAGCGGAGAAGCCGATCTTGCTCTGATGGTCATTGGGGATATTCCCGAGGATCTTCCGGAAACTGCCCTTCGCAGTAGAACCATAACCTTCTATCGTGCCTTGCTGGAAACAGAGAGATTGGCAGACGCTGATTCTGTTTTTCTGGTTGCTGAGAATTCCGGAGATGATGAATTACTGTCATTACTTTGCCATTACAGTGGTGCCTGGATGCTTCAGGAAGGAGCTTCCGAAGGCAAAGAGTTATTTCAGAGAGCCTTTGAACTCTGGCCTGCAGCTCCAGTTCACGCTCATGGATATGATTTGCTTCGAGAACTCATACTGAATGACAGAAGCCTGGCTGCCGCAGTTGCTGATCCGTTCTATTCAGGCGGGTTGTGGAACGAACTTTACGATATTGCTGTCAACTCGCCTGATCCTGATCCTCACCTCTGGTATCTTGCGGCAAGAACCAGGGACAGACTGGGATTTTATGAAACAGCAGTTGAAATGCTGGAGCAGTATACTGAAAACTGGCCGGCAGGTTCTGATACACCTGATGTGTTGATTAACCTCGGACGCAACCTTGGACGGAACGGTAACTGGCAGAGGGGAGAGGAGGTTCTTGAGCAGTATGCTTCGGAATTCCCGGATCATTACAGGATCGGGAATCTTCCGTGGTATATGGGGAACATGCTAACTTTGAACAGACAGTGGGATCAGGCTATTCCATGGTTCCGAATGACAATCGAGAAATACTCATATAACGTTACAGCTGATGATGCCCATTTTTATCTCTGTTTCTGTCTGATGAAGACAGGCAGAATATCGGACTCGATGGAGGAATTCGGCAATTTCATTTCAAGGTGGACGGGAAGCGTCTATCTCTCTTCAGCGAAATACTGGCTTGGAAAACTTCTTCTCGCAGAGGGTAATCCGGACGGAAGTGTGATTCTTGAGCAGCTCATAACCAGCGCGCCTGCCAGTCTTCCAGCGAAATTCGCAAGGGAACTCCTTGGAAAACCTGCCTGGAAACCTGTTTACACCGGGGAACCTCTTATTGACTGGATGACCAGACATGGACATCCTCCGGCACAACTGCCAGAGGAAGCTCTTCGTGGATTATTTCTGCAGGAAGCCGGTCTGAGGCATTTCGCGGATGGGGAATTCAGGAAAGCGGAAGATATTGCGGGGGGACCTGATTACCTTGCGCCTTTCTACCTTCAGAATGGTGTATGGGAGAGAAGACCTATTTCCGGTTACAGGATGTGGGATCTTTCCGGAGATGATAATGATCGTCCTCGAGAACTCTGGATGCTTCGTTATCAGATGGCATGGCCGGAATTCGTTGTGACAGCTGGAGAAAGATACGGACTGGATTCACTGTTTGCCTGGGCTATCATCAGGAATGAGAGCATGTTCCAGCCGACCTGCTATTCGGAAGCGGGAGCCAGAGGACTTATCCAGATGATACCCAGTACATCGGAATATGTAGCTCAAGATCAGGGCTGGGATGACTACTCTCCTGACAGACTTTACGATCCGGCGATCTCAATTGAATATGGCATCTGCTACATAGCCGGTCTCCGGAATCTGTTCCGAGGTAATCCGGTAAAAACAGCTGCTGCATACAACGGAGGTCCTCATAATGCGATTCACTGGGGAGCAATCGATATGGAAACCGATGAGTTCTTTTCACTGATTACATATAACGAAACGAAGAGCTATGCACAGAATGTTCATCATGCATACGTTATATACAGGGCTCTCTACCTGGATCAGGAGTAAATATCTATATTATTCTCTGAGTAAGCTTCTATTTCAACAAATAATCGAATGAATTGAATTCATGTTGTATAAGAAACACCTGATGTATCCCGATCGGTTCCTGATCAGCGGTAAAACTGCATGAAAACACGCCGTCCAATATCAATTAATAACAGCCTCGTGCATGGTATATGCAACTATTCCTGCAGACTGTGCGGAATAAAAAAAGACTGCTACAACGGTCCAAGAGAGTTTCAGTCATATATCGTTACGAAAGTCCTTATTCAACGGATATTGAAATCAGCCGAATCCGGAATTCATGTGCGCTATATAGCAAATTCAGGCGATGGTGAGCCAACACTTCACCCGGAGTTCAATCGTAGAATGAGGATGTTCGGTGAAATGCTGAGGGAATGGAATATATCCGCAGTTCCACCGCCGGAAGTTTCTGTTGTTACAAACGGTTCGAGACTGAATATTCCGGGGATAATGAGTCCATTTCTTGAAAACAGCATATCACTGATTATCTCCCTGCCCACAGTAAAACCTGAATCATACGGTTTGATAATGGAGGGTGACAGCAAAAGGGGAGAAGCACTGTTGTCCAGGGTACTGCCTGGTGTTGAGAGAGCAATGGGGTTGAGAGCAGTAGGACAGCTGTCAAAACTCATATTTCACATCTCTCCACCGGAAATCGAGATCATAAGACATGATTTTCCGGAGACAATTGATTATCTCACAAGGCTTGCACGCAAGGCCGGACTTGTCGAGATAGAACTGGTGTTATTCCCAGCGACAAGTAACCGGTCAGGTCTGATTCGGAATTCTGTTGTCGCTGTCGATATGTACAAAGACCTGTTCAGACGATACAGCGGACACGCTGTTAATGGCGTGAACATCCGGATGAAGCTTGTCCTGAAGCGTTTTTTCTCCAGCACAGGCGAGATAGGAGATCTTCTAAGGTGTTTCAAATTTCCCTGTCTCTGGAACGCGAACTTTTTCATTGCCGCTGATGGAAGTTCAATCTGCTGCAATGACCAGTCCGTACGGAACCCACTCGGTAATATTCTCTCTGATTCAATTGCTACGCTTATGCAATACAAAGAACAGTATATGCCTGGTCACATATGTGCGGGTTGTAATCAATCACCGGAGCGGCTCAAAGGATCCGCTGAAGCTGTTCTTTTTTCCTTTATAGCGAGAATTCGCATAAGGTCAGCCGCAATCAGGAATAGATATTCAGCATCAAATGACATCCGGGTTGAAGAAGTTAAGCAGATCGACAAGGATACAGATGATGCATTATCTGATTCCGCTCTTCCGGAAAGCATTGATGAGATAAAAGAAGCATTCAGATTGATATATGATACTTATCTCTCATCCGGTTTTCAGAAACCGGATCCATCCTTGATGAGGATAAGCTTCCACAACCTTCTTCCAACAAGTTTTCTGATAACTGTCAAGAAAAACGGGAAAGTCTGCGGTACACTTACAGTAATTCAGGAGTCTGACGATAGACTCCCGATTAACGAACTTTTCAACAATGAGATTGGTAAGATCCGGAAAAAAGATTCCCTCATATGCGAATTATCCGGTCTGGCAGTGGATTCTTCACTGACGAAGAGTGAGAGCAGAGCAGTTCTCCTTTCTCTCTTCAGAAAGGCTTTTA
>JAUWJE010000215.1 GCA_030607835.1 Candidatus Fermentibacterota bacterium
GAGGGTTCAAGTCCTTCCTGCCCTGCCAGATTGAAAGCCTGAACCAGATTTTAGAGGAAAACGAGGACTTAGTATGGCTAAAAGCAAATCCAGTAACGGTAACCTGGTCGTTCGGGGCGTAAAAGCTGCGTTCAGGTTTCTTGGCGAAGTCAAAGCGGAACTTATCAAAGTGGCCTGGCCGACAAAAGATGAGGTTATCGCATCAACCTGGGTTGTCGTTTTCGCGGTTGCGATAACTTCCGTATGGATTTTTGCTGCTGATCAGGCCTCCGGCATTCTGGTAAACGGACTTATCAGACTGATTCACTAAATTGCGGCTGACAGCTGCAGTTATAAGGATAAAATAATGACTGAAGAAGAGACCAACGGACAGGAAACACCCGAACTGGCAGAAGACAAGGTTGATGAGAATGGCAACGACAACTTGAAGTGGTACGTTGTTCATTCATTCTCAGGATACGAAAAGAGGGTGAAGAGATTTCTGGACATTCAACTGAGCCGTAAATATCCTGATATGGTGGGAGAAGTGCTCATACCTACTCAGGAGGTTTCGAGCAGCCGAAGGGGAAGTAAAACCACAAGACAGAAAAAACTCTATCCAGGTTATGTCTTTGTTCAGCTTGAGCTGAATCCGGAAATGATCATGGACATTCGAGCCATGAGCAATGTCAGTGGTTTTCCTCCAATGAATCAGGGCTATCCAAAACCTCTTTCGGATGAGGAAATCAGTCGCCTGAAAGGGCAGGCTGAAGGTTCAGACAGGGCGAGAGTTATAAGGGTGCCCTATTCTGTGGGACAGACAGTAAGAGTGACCGAAGGTCCATTTAATAATTTCACCGGGGTTGTGGAATCAATCAATCCCGAACGTGGTCGCGTGAGAGTGATTTTCACAATTTTCGGCCGTAAGGCTCCAGTGGAGATAGATTTCTCACAGGTACGTCCGGTCTGATAATCTAACCGGACAATACTCGAGATGGGATTGACCCGTCTCTGTAACTAAGCCATCACTACCAATATGGGGAGGTAGCGACGGCATAAGGAAGGAGTTCCCATGGCCAAGAGGATCTTGGGTGTGGTGAAGCTTCAATTGCCCGCAGGGCAGGCAACACCGGCTCCACCCGTCGGTCCCGCACTGGGACAGTACGGGATAAATCTTGCCGGTTTCTGTAAGGACTTCAATGCTCGAACCCGGGGGAGCGAAGGACTTATTATTCCTGCGGTTATCACTATCTTTAAAGATAGAAGCTTTACCTTTATTCTGAAATCCCCACCTGCAGCCGTGTTGCTGAAAAAAGCAGCAGGGCTTGCAAAGGGCTCTCCGGAGTCCAATAGGGAAAAAGTCGGCACTGTTACTATCCAGCAATGCCGCGAGATCGCGAAAATAAAGGAGAAAGACCTTAATGCCGCTTCAGAGGATGCCGCTATATCGATGATCGCAGGCACAGCGCGGAGTATCGGTCTTGTGGTGGTGGACTGATATGGCAAAAATGAGTAAAAGATTCCGCCAGGCAAGAGAAACCATCGATTCACAGAAGCTGTATTCACTTGAGGAAAGTTGCATGTTCGTTAAGAAACTTGCATCGGCGGGTTTCGACGAAACAATCGAAATGGCGATTTCCCTTAATGTGAATCCTAAACATGCTGATCAGATGGTACGTGGAACCTGCATTCTCCCAAATGGTACCGGCAAAACCGTCAGGGTTGTTGTCTTTACAACTGGAGAAAAAGCTGACGAGGCTAGGGAAGCTGGAGCGGACTTTGTTGGTGATGAGGATATTGCCACAAGGATTCAGGAAGGATGGCTTGATTTCGATGTAGTGATAGCCAGCCCCGACATGATGAGAATAGTCGGAAAGCTCGGACGGGTTCTCGGACCCAGAGGGCTGATGCCGAACCCCAAAACTGGAACAATCACTGCGGAAGTAGCAAAAGCAGTGCAGGAAGCCAAAGCAGGCAAAATCAGTTTCAGGGTGGATAAAACAGGGAATATCCATGTTCCGATTGGCAAAGCCAGCTTTGAGGAAAAGGCTCTCGCAGAAAACGCATTGTCATTCTTCGAGAAGGTCTCTCAACTAAGACCATCTGCCGTGAAAGGACGATACATGAAGAATGTTTCGATGTCTTCCACGATGGGTCCGGGTATTAAGATTGATGTCAGCGATCTTAAAATCCTTATTCGATAGGCGGTGATGATATAATGGCTGTTTCCAGAGAGACAAAGGAAAAGGTCGTAGCCTCCCTGGTTGAAGATCTTAACGGGGCGGGTTCAGTAGTCTTTGCTGATTTCACCGGGATTAATGTAGAGGACATGACTGAGCTTAGAAACCAAATGCGTGAAAACAACGTTAACTTCACTATCGTGAAGAATACTCTTCTGAAGAGAGCGTTCAGTATGATCGAGGTTGATGAAAATGAAGGCGTATTTTCCATGATGGAAGGACCGACTGCATTGGCATACTGTGCCGATGAAGTGCTTCCAATAAAGATAATCAGAAATTTCGCAAAGAATCACAAGGGACTTCCACAGGTAAAGGGTGGATTTGTATCCGGTGAGACTTTTGCACTCGCGAAAATGATGGAGTTAGCCGATATTCCCTCAAGAGATGAGCTTATTGCCAAAATGCTTGGATCCATCAGCTTACCTTTGCAGGGATTCGTATCTGCCAGCAGTGGAATAATCCGCAAATTACTCTACACCGTTATCGCGATTAAGGATAGCAGGGAGAACTAAGAAAGGTTCAGACGGGACCTGATCGGGTGCCGTTGTAAATGGAGGAGAAAAGATGAGTGAAATCAAGAAGGCCGATATTATTGAGGCCATTTCTGAAATGACTGTTCTTGAGCTTTCGGAGCTCGTGAAGGAGATGGAAGAAAAATTCGGTGTCTCAGCTGCAGCACCCGTTGCTGCAGTAGCGGCAGCTCCCGCAGGAGGAGCTGGAGTAACTGAAGAGAAGACCGAATTCGACGTTATTCTTGAGGACTTCGGAGCAAAGAAGATTCCTGTCATCAAGATCATCAAAGATGTTCTTGAACTCAATCTCAAGGATGCTAAGGAGCTTGTAGACAACGTTCCGTCGAAGCTTCGTGAGAATGTGGATAAAGACGAAGCAGAGGCTCTCAGGAAGCAGCTTGTAGAAGTCGGTGCTACTGTCAAGCTTCAGTAATATCAATCTTATATCCGCGGCGGGAGAAGTTATAGCCTCTCTCGCCGCATGTATTGTACTAAATTGAAAATGTTATTTCGTCATTTCACTTCCTAACAAGCGTGAGGAGTGATCAGGTGAGGGTTAATAGACCTGTAAGAGATTATTCAGGAGTGCAGCCGGTTATTGAAATGCCGGATCTTCTGAAAATTCAGAGAGAATCCTTCAGCAGATTTCTGCAGGATGATGTTCCGCCGGATGAACGTCTTCCTCAGGGTCTGCATAAAATTTTTCAGGATACATTTCCCATTGAAAGCAGCAATCGCGAGTTTTCACTGGAATATGTGTCGTACGAACTTGGCAGACCTAAATACAGCGTTCAGGAAGCCATGGACAAGGGTCTAAGCTATTCTGCACCTCTTACTACGATGCTCAGACTGGTTTTCCGGACCGGTGTAGATATTGCTGACTCCAGCTCAAAATCTTCTTCCGATTCCTGGAAAGTGTCCAGGATAATCGACCAGTCAGTGTTTCTTGGTGAGCTTCCACTCATGACTTCGACAAGTTCTTTCGTAATTAATGGTGCTGAACGTGTTATTGTGAATCAGCTGCACCGGAGTCCCGGCGTGTTCTTTGAGGAAACAACAATGCAGCGGGGGAATCGGATATACAAATCCAGAGTTATCCCTCAGAGGGGGTCCTGGCTTGCCCGCCAGCGTGCTCATAATGACA
>JAUWJE010000252.1 GCA_030607835.1 Candidatus Fermentibacterota bacterium
GAAATTCCTTCTGAAGCTTCCCTCTGAATTGAGGTATCAGGTAGGAAGCAGGAGGATCCTGTGTGTTCACGGTCTTCCAGGAAGAATCTCAAGTGGTATTCAGCCAAACATGCCAAACGAAGCGTACGATCTTCTTTTAAGAAGAAATTCCTGCGATGTGCTTGCTCTCGGGCATACTCATGAGATGTTTCTCAAAGGGCTGGATTCTCGGATGATAGTCAATCCAGGCAGTATCGGCGGGGGCACACTTCCTGGTGAAGCGACTGTAGCTGTTATTGAAGTAGATGAAGAAAACACTACAACATCTGTCTGGTGGCACCGCGTCCAGTTCGATGTTCAAGCGTACAAGACAAAATACATAGCGGAAGGTCTTCCTGAGATATTTCTCAGGTGTATTCTACTGGGAAGAGATCCCAGGGGAGAATGGCATACAAAAGTATGGAGGCAGAAATGGGCAGAACAATAGTAGAGAAGATCATGTCTTCTCACAGTGGAGTTGATTGCAGAGCTGGCGATGTCGCGTGGATTGATATTGACAACAGAACAGCCAGAGATTTTGCCGGAGCAAGTGTCGTTGGAAATCTGGAGAAGTACGGAGGTGATTTTCCAATTAACGATAGGCAGAAAACATTTTTCACATTTGACTGCAATGTACCCGCGAATACAATTCCCTATGCCAACAATCAGCACAGAATCAGATTGTTTGCCAGAAAGCATGATCTGAAGGTCTTCGATGTTGATGCCGGGATCGGTTCACATATAGTGATAGAGAATAAATTCGGAAAACCAGGGACAACCACAGTCGGTACGGACAGTCATCTTAATATCATGGGTTCGGTTGGTGCCTTCGGTCAGGGAATGGGTGATGTGGATATTGCCTATGCTTTCAAGACCGGAAATGTCTGGTATGACGTGCCGCAGACGGTGAAAGTCACTCTCGAGGGAATCCCCGCAAAGGGTACAGAGGCAAAGGATGTTGCCCTGGCAATGCTTCGAAGGTTCAACAACCATGAACTTCTAGGGAAGGCTGTCGAGATTTACGGTTCGTGGGTGGAGACGGCTACACTCGAAGACTGTATTACTTTTTCAAGCCTCGCCACCGAGATGGGTGCCATCATCGCTTTGATTCCACCAAATGACAACGTACTCGGTTTCTTCGACATATCAAGAGAAGAAGCTGTCTATGCGGATTCCGACGCGGAATACTCAGAGGAATACGTGCTTGACATCAACGAACTGGAGCCGCTGATCGCCGCTCCGCCAAGTCCTTCCAATGTTTCACCCGTAAGTGAGCATAGCGATGTGAAAGTCGATGGTGTATTCATAGGAAGCTGCACCAACGGAACCTATCAGGATCTGAAGTATGCCGCGGAACTTCTTAAGGGGCACAAAGTAGCTTCTGGAATCATGCTCAAAGTTGTTCCCGCAACGAGAGAAACATGGTCAAGATTACTCGATGAAGGTCTTTTGAAGGATATTTTCGACGCTGGCGGCATCATCAGCAATGCGGGTTGCGGAGGATGCGCATCGGGTCAGATCGGTATGACGGGTGAGAAAGAAATTCAGGTAAGTACATCCAACAGAAATTTCAAGGGCAAGCAAGGCAAGGGAAACACTTATCTTGCCGGAGTCGGAACCGCAGTAGCCTCAGCCGTGCTTGGAAGAATCGCGTCAGTTCATGAACTGAAGGAGGTGCGATAATGACTCGGACTCGTGACATGATTCTCAGGGGAAGACTTTGGGTACTGAAATCCGGAGAAAATCTTTTCAGTGATATTGATACTGATATGATCTATCACAATGCTCACCTTGCTGTAACTTCAATTGATGAAATGGGTCAGTTCGCTTTCGGCAATCTTGATGGCTACAGGGATTTTGCCGGCAGGGCTCAACCCGGAGATATCATTCTGACCGGGGAAAACTTCGGTTCAGGCAGTTCCAGGCAGCATGCCGTGGACTGCTTCTCCGCTCTTGGGGTTCAGGCCGTAATTGCCAGATCTTTCGGAGCGATATACAAGCGAAATGCAATCAACAGCGGTTTCCCTATTATAGAACTACCTGGACTTCCCGATAGCCTTTTTGAGCACTTTGATGACGTCGAGCTCGATCTTGAAAAGGGTATTCTTTCAAAAGGGGAGAAGAGTTTCAATGGAAACCCCATGAGTGAAGTTGCAAAGGATATTTACATGGCAGGAGGGCTTTTTCAGTACGCTGAGCAGATTTGATTTTGAAGTGAGACGAAAGGAAGCATCATGTATTTTTTTGTTGATCAGGAATTATGCATCGGTTGCGGCGCATGCATGGGAACATGCCCTGAAGTATTCGAGGTTCTTGATGGAAAATCAAATGTACAAATTGATCCAGTTCCGGATGAATATCATGAATGCGCATTGAGTGCTGAGGACGGATGCCCGGTAGGCGCTATTTCACACGAATGAGTTAAAACTAAGTAGAACTTTCGGTGTTTTCTCCTGACTGATATGCCATGAAGTAATTGATAGATCAGATTCTCTTGATTTACCTGAAAATCAAATCGGGAAATACTTGAAAAGCAACATGAAGAAAAACTTGATCAAAACTGTGATCTTTGATCTGGATGGTCTTCTGGCAGACACAGAGAAGCTCCACCGTAGAACATACCAGGATACGCTTGCAGAATTCGGGATCAAACTCTCTGATGAACAATACGAAGACCATTGGATCCGTCGGGGCAGGGGAATCGCTGAATTTGCTGCGGAGAATAATTTGTTGATTGACACTGATCTGATTCGTTCAATAAAAGCACACAGGTATGATGATCTGGTTAGAAGTTCGGTCGAACCAATGCCGGGTGCTAACTCTCTGCTATCCCGGTTGAAGAACAGGAAAACCCTTGGCCTGGCAACATCCTCGTATCTGAAAAGCGTTGAAGTCGTTCTGAGCACTCTTGGAATTGCTGACTGTTTCTCATGTATTGCGACGAAGGAAAGCACCTCCAGGGTGAAGCCGTTCCCGGATATTTTCCTTTATACGGCCAGGGAGCTGAATACTCTCCCCGGGAATTGCCTGGTACTGGAAGATGCTGAAAAGGGGATACTTGCCGCAGAAGCTGCGGGTATGAAAAGCATCGCTGTTCCAAACATATTTAC
>JAUWJE010000184.1 GCA_030607835.1 Candidatus Fermentibacterota bacterium
AAGTCAACAGGTTAGAAGACCCGCGCCAGAATCGAAGATCCGGTTACTTTCCAGGAGGATTCTTCCCAGACCACCTGCAGATTCACAGAAAATCATGAAGACCATTTGAAGATAACAGTGGCATTACGACCATTCATGGACGCTTCTTCCGATACGATATTTCCAAGTGGAGGAAGGTTGGTATTCTCGAGAACTGTAGAAATAAAATCTGAAGAACTCATCCACTGCAGATCATATGCAGAGATCGGCAAACCCGCTCTCAGGAGAAATTCTTCAATCAGTCCGGGGTTGGTTCCTGCCAATTCTTTAATCTGCTCAATTCTGGTTTCAATCTGCGCGCGGAGACTCTCTGACATCAGATCAAGAAACCATTCCCCATCTCTGCTCTCCACAGCGTAAACCAGATCCCAGGCAGTATCAACAGGCGTTGCCAGGATAACCGAAGACAGAGATAGAACAACAGCAGCGGTCAGCAGATTCCGCAGGAGATCCATGTTCTACCTTCCCTCATGACCGATACGAAGAATCTTCCATCTACAGCAATCTCAAATTTGTGTCTTCCGGGAGAGTAAACTCCCTTTCTAATGATTCTTCCAGATCTGCTTATCACTATTTCTCCCTTTCCCGGAAGATCAATCACTATTTCACCATCCGTTTTAATAGCTCTGAATCCTGTCGCATCTCCATACAAATGGTTACTGATGAAACATTTTCCCTTTCGAAGCGCGGTGATTATTTGAATCTCAGCTTCATTGACCGAACCTGACAATTCCTTTTCAAGAAGTATATGCGTTCTGATCCTTCCGAACAGCATTCCATAGGGAAAGATATTCATGGACAATGGTCCAAAACCATACATGAACGCATGCGCGTCAGGACCACCAATCGCGCAACCTCCGGTAACTTCCCAGAGCTCTACCGCCGCAGGATCCGGATGTTCCACATGTCTGTCCGGAGACAGAAGCTTCAGTAGAGCGTTGAAAGCACTTATTCCGGCCTTCCATTCTGACATATAATTCCAGATTTCAATACCAGATAATCCTGATACATTACCAAGTGTCCATGGATAGCTTCGAGTTCCATGCAGTTTTCCCGAAGTTTCTGTGGGATGAGCTGCAATGCAGATACCACCTCTTCTGTTCACGAAATCGATCTGTTCCTCGGTATCAAGGGATTCAGGAAGTCTGTCAACACCATATACAAGAAGGTGATTGTTCTTAAATTGATCTTCGAGTTCAGCTCCCACCAGCACATAAAGATCATCGTGCCAGCCTCCGAAACCCTCATCCCTGGCTTGAAGAGTTTTATGATCGTTAATACCGAGTATATCCACACGCGCTGATAAAGCTTCCCTGATCACGGAAGCCGCGGAAGCAGTTCCATCTGATGCATCTGTATGAACATGCAGAATCGCGATTTTCTCTATCAGTTCAGACATACAAAGTATTACCGCTTATCTAATCTCCGCTGATTGCTTCCGCTCTTCTCCATCGAATACGCCTGCCTGCCTTCAGTATTTCAAATGCTCCGAGGAAGACAGCTGCAGCCACCAGCACGCAGACCCAGTCAATCAGCCTGGGGCCTGCAAAATAAAGAAATTTACTCAGGAATGGTACATATATGGCAAAGAGAATCAAGCCAATTGAAGCAACAATTGACCAGAGAAGAATTCTGTTGGAAAAGAAATTTCTATTGAAAACGGAGGTAAAATCATTTCTTCTTGAAAGTACATTCGCAAACTGACAGAAAGCTATTGTAAGGTAACTCAGAGTTGTCGCGCGAGCATAATGAAGCAGCAGAGAAGGCGGCATGGTCTCAGTCGTGAATGTAAGGCCTTCGCGGAGCATATAGAAAGCATAATTGGAGAAGGCCAGCAATCCGATCAGACCACCGAAAAAGAGTACTTCATATGTGCTATGTTGATTCATGATATGGCTCGAACGATCGCGCGGAGGTATCCCCATGATCCTTTTCGAAGACGGATCAAAAGTCAGGCAGGTCAGGGGCATTACTTCAGCTAAAAGGTCAATTGCGAGGATCTGCAGCGCCAGTATGGGTATAGCCCAATTCCCCATTGCAACCCCTGCGAGACCAAGCATTACTATTATCAATTCAGCAGCATTTGTGGTCATGGACGCAATCACTGTTTTCTTAAGATTACTGTAGATGGTGCGGCCTTCCCTTACAGCTTCAACAAGGGTCGGAAAACTGTCATCAAGGAGTATCAGCTCAGCTGCTTCCTTTGCAACATCCGTTCCTGTAATCCCCATGGCTACACCAATATCCGCCTTCTTGAGCGCGGGAGCATCGTTAACACCATCACCGGTAACCGCGACAACCTCATCCATACTCTCAAGAAGCGTTACAATCCAGAGTTTATGCTCGGGATTCACTCTTGAGAAAATAATTGATTCGTTTGATTCAAGAATTGCTGTAAGTTCGCTGTCATTCATATCCTCAAGCTGTTTCCCGGTGAATACAGGAGGGTCACCGTTTCGTGACAGACCTATCTCACGACCTACAGCCCTTGCGGTAATGGAATGATCACCTGTCATTATAATTATCCGGATATGAGCATCATGACAGGCGGCAATTGCGTCCTTTACTCCTTCTTTTGGAGGATCTGTCATGCCGATAAGACCGAGGAAGACCACATCTTTCTCGATTTTATCCATAACGTAATCACTTCCATTTGTCTCCAGTGGACGGAAGGCTATTGCAAGTACGCGAAGAGCCTGATCGGAGTACTGCTCATTAAGAGCGCGGATGCGAACTCTGTCCTCCTCCGTTATCGGAACAATCTCCCCCTTACGAAAGATATACTTCGATATGGAAAGTACGCTGTCCGTCGCGCCCTTCATTGCCAGCTGCTCTCTGTCTCCGAACTGACGGATGGAACTCATTCGCTTTCGATCCGAATCAAATGGAAACTCGTGAAGTTCCGGGTTCTCCTCATCCTCGATAGGGCTTCTGGTTCCGATCTTGGTTGACATTGTCACAAGAGCAGCTTCGGTGGGATCACCTATTGCATACCAGCTTGCATGATCGGAGTCAGGCGCGTGAATTTCAGCATTGGATGCCATGGTGCTGGCATCCATCATGATCTCGATTTCATCGATCTGTTCCTGAGTGAGCGGTTCTCCGTCCGCGTGCAGGATGTTTCCTTCAGGTTTGTATCCGATCCCGGTTACGCTGCATTCCATTCCGTCAAACCAGACTTTTGTAACCGTCATCTCGTTTTTTGTCAGGGTACCTGTCTTATCCGTGCAAATCACTGTGGTGGAACCAAGGGTTTCGACAGATGGAAGGTTCTTAACAACAGCATTGCGTTCCGAGAGCCTCTTGCTAGCCGCCGTAAGAGCTACGGTCACCTGAGCCGGTAATGCCTGTGGTACTGATGCCACGGCAACACCAAGAGCAAGAATCATACTGGTGAAAAGGTCAAATCCCTGCCATTGAGCAACCACGAATAATCCGATGCTGAGTAGAATGACGATACCTGTAAGCCATTTTGCAAGTATGCCCAGCTCTTTCTGAAGCGGTGATTTCACAGTGGAGGTTTTCTGAGTCATGTTGGCTATCTTGCCCATTTCGGTATTCATGCCGGTACGTACGACAATACCAATGGCATTTCCTGTTGCTACAGTTGTTCCCATGAAAGCCATGTTATCCTGATCAGCTATGATACAATGCTCATGGATGGCCCCGGTGTTCTTCTCCTGTGGCATAGACTCGCCTGTGAGCGAGAATTCCACTGTACGAAAATCGAACGATTCCAGCAGTCGGATATCAGCAGGTATTTTATCACCCGCATCAACTTCAACCACATCACCGGGAACAAGCATGCCCTGAGATATTTCCTGCAGTTCACCCTCCACTAGAATCTTGGCTGGTGATTTGATTAGCTCCTTCAAACGTTCAAGTATCTTACCGGCTTTGTACTCCTGTATGAAACCGATCAAGGCATTTGTAATTACGATAACGAACATTATGATGCCATCGCTATAACTGCCTATTGCAAAGGAGATTATTCCAGCGGCAATCAATACCAGTACGAGGAGATCTCTGAATTGAAGCAGGAAAAGCAGCCACTTCGGAAGAGCGATATCTGCTACTATCTCATTGGCGCCGATTTTTTTGCGAACCATATCGGCTGTTTTGCGGGGAAGCCCTTTTACTGTGGAATCCAGCGCTTCAAGAGTTTCCCTGGTGGTCTTCATGTAATAATCAGTGTTGTTCGAAGCAACCATCATATTCGTACCTTACACTCCTGTTTCCGTACATCCGGGAAAACGGTGTAACTGGTTAGATAGTACTTTACGATTTGCGTCTGCGCTTGATCTCTTTGATAAGCAGTGGGATGATCTCGAAAAGGTCACCAACATAACCCTCGTCACAGAACTCGAAAATCGGTGCGGAAGCGTCTTTATTTACGGCGATGATACGATCGGAGGGCTGCATGCCGACCCGGTGCTGGACTGCGCCGGGTATTCCACAGGCCA
>JAUWJE010000271.1 GCA_030607835.1 Candidatus Fermentibacterota bacterium
CGTCAATGTTCTTTGGATGAAGTATCAGTGACCGATAACTGTGTATTCCGTATTCCGGGGCAGTGTACCTACTATTAGATATCTAAGGGATATGCACAATTTATTCCACATTACACTATTGCGTAAGTGTCGCAAGTGACGTCCGACCCCATTCTATCAGCGACCGATAACTGATACCGATCCAGGCAAGCCTTCCGATTCAACAACCGCTGCTGAATTTCCAGGAACAAAAAGCTTCATTGAGAATGGATTTTCTGAGGAGAGACCGAAGTGAAGGTATCCACTGTTCTGACTTGTTGTGCCGCTTCCGCCCTCAACCTGCCTGAGGTATATGATACCGTCCTGCTCCAGCTCAACAGTGCATCCGATACCTGATGGATTCACACCTTCAGGTGGATCAACCTGGACGATTGCGCAGTAACCGCCTTCCGCGACATTTCTCAGGAGTTTCGAGCCATCTCCGGAACCGACTAACAGATCGAGTTTTCCGTCCAGGTCGAAATCCGCGGCTGCCGCGCCCCAGCCGTTGAATACTCTGGCGCCTGCAAGCCATGTTACATCTATGAAGGTTCCGTCACCCTGATTCAGATAGAGAAAACTCCGTCTGTCCGAGTATATTGAAGTTATGAAGAGATCAAGCCATCCATCGTTGTTGAAATCACCCCATACAGGATTTGAATGTGTTTCCTCAAATTTGATCCCCGCAATTCCTCTTACGTCAATGAAGAGATCATCTTCGTTAACAAGCAGCTCACTCATGTCAGAAAAAACTATATATCTTGGATGAGCGAGGTTTGCAGAGAAAAGATCCCAGTCTCCATCACGATCAAAATCTCCCCACGCACTGCCGATAGTATGTCCCCACCAGCCATCAATATCCGTTCCCGCTACTCCTCTTAACAGCGCTGAGTTCATTGCGCCTTCAGGCGTATTCTCCCAGAGGAAGTTCTCCTGAAGACGATAGTTTGAGACGAGAATATCCATATTCCCATCCCTGTCAAAGTCACAGGGACTTACTCCTCTTCCGCAAAGCGGTTCATTAAGAAACGGTTTCATCCCGAGATTATCGATCATCTGCGTAAAGCCATCAGGGCTACCGAGGTAAAAAGCGTCATTCGTACCTGAACCCATATTACCTGTCTGTTCGTAGCTGGCAAGGTACAGATCAAGCCATCCATCCGCATTCCAGTCAAGAAGTGCCACTCCCTCGACTCTGGAATCGGTGGTGGTAACACCCACTTCTTCAGTCCTGTCCTCCAGAATGCCGTCGACACTGATAAATACTTGAACCGGATTGCCGGAAGTGACCAGATCGGGAAATCCATCCTGATTGATGTCTCCCCAGACTCCGCCATTGCCCCTGCACGAATCAAGACCGGCCTCTTTCGTTACATCAACAAAGGAATTTCCCTCGATGTTCCGGTAAAGTGAATTTCCAATATAAATATCCGGATACCCATCCAGGTTCCAGTCGCACCAGGACACTCTTGAACCGTTAACAAGGCTGTCAGGTCCGAGCAGATCAGTCACATCTTCGAAGATCGGACCTTTGTATCCGGTATGCTCCCGTCCCCACCCTTCCGTTGTAATGCCAGATGGCAGAAGACTGTCCAGCTCCAGCACAGCTTCCCCGCTCCAGCGGTTCCGGACTTCTCCGAGCACAGCTGCGTCAAGGAAATGATTCATTGCCTTAAGAGTATCATTGAAATGCAGATTCAGTCTTCCCGCGAGCCAGTGCAGGGAAGCCTCTGTGTGAAAATCATCTACTGGATAGATTGTGAATGACAGGAGAGTTTCCAGTTCCTGAAGAGCCTTTCGCTCATAACCTAGACCGGCCATTGCGAAAAACTTCCTGAAATTCAATCCAGTTTCAAGAGCCGTGCCGGTTAGAAGCCATTCTTCCTGAGGCATTCCTACAGGAGTCCAGTCATTATTCATCAGCTCCAACCCTTTTTCCGCGAAGGCCAGCGCCTCTGACCAGGATGAATCACGATCAATGTACATCGCTGCACCGCTCAAGCAGGCCTGTGGGTCCTCAGGACAGGACTCGAGCCACATTTCGAGGACATTCGTCCAGCTGGTTGAATCGGCTGTTTCAATTACAGCGCGCAGCGTATACTGCCATGCTCTGGAGCGCCACAGATCCGACTTATTGCCCCATTCATTCAGGAAATCCTGAAGAACCTGGATTCTGGCTGAATCATCATACCAGACAGGATACAGGTTATCATAGAATTCCCATCCGATCACATCTGAGGCTTCCATGGATTCAGGGAAGCTATCGATCAGTACCTGAATAAGGCTGTCCGCCAGAATACTGTATTCGAGAACGGTTGTCGACTCAATCAAAGAAAGAAGATGCTGTGGTTCCCAGTCAAGCTTGCTGCTCCATTCTGACAGTTCTTCTCTGAGATATCCGGACGATATTGAATGGAAGTGTTCTGTTGAACCTGAAATAACAGCCCAGATCGCTGTGAAAAGTCCGGCGGACGGGTTCTCTCTGAATGCTCTTTCGAAAAGCATGGAAGCCATTGAAGGATTGCCTGATTTCCAGAATACTTCAGCATTGAGCGAATCTGAGTTACCTGTGAGTTCAAGCGCATGATTAAAATCTCTGATATTCAGGAGAGTATCGAATTCCGAAGGTTGTGCTATAAAGAGAAGCGAAATAATTACTGATGCGATCTGCATGGTACTTCTCCAGTTCAG
>JAUWJE010000227.1 GCA_030607835.1 Candidatus Fermentibacterota bacterium
ATAATGCTTCCATCACTATCGATCCATACATAGAATACACGAATGACAGAGCATTTTTCAAAAACCATTATTACTGCGACAAGGCTGTACTAACCTCGATCATAGCAGCAATACCCTACGCAATCACTAAAGCAGTAACTGATCTAACCAATCTTGATATACCTCAATCAGCGTACAGGTACATCGCTGAACGTCTTTCCACAGGTATTTCTTTCGTACTTCTATTGTTTTTCATCTCAAAGATGCTCAGAAGAAAAGACAAGTCTATATTTCTTCCCTTGCTTGCCCTCGGTGCAGGAAGCATTCTTCTACCTTACTCCACTTTACTGTATGGTCATGTTCCTGCGGCATTCTTTCTCTTCATGAGCTACTACTGCCAGAACAGGGAGAAATACCTGCAGGCTGACATCTTCGGCGCACTGGCAGCGGCAACGGAATTCCCTGTGATACTGCCATTCCTGATTCTTGCAGCCTATCGCGGAAGAAAATACTGGAACATCAGTACAGTAATAAAACTTGCCCGGATATTCATACTGGTTTTCATTCCTCAGTTTCTTCACAACTGGATCGCATTCGGCAACCCTGTAACCATGGGGTACTCACTGGAAACAGCTGCTGCTTTTGAGGGAATGAGCAGAGGACTCTTCGGTTTTACGTTCCCTTCCCTCAAAGCGATCTACCTTCTTCTGCTCTCACCTGAGCGAGGGCTTATCTTCTATATGCCATGGACGGTTCTGGGTATTGCAGGATTCTTCCATGGTAAACGGATAATCCCTGTATTGAAGAAGAATCCGCTCCCTCTAATGATAGTCACATATGTAATCCTGTTTTCAGCCTATTACATGCCAACCGGCGGCTGGGCTTTCGGACCGAGACACCTTATCCCGATAATACCGTTCTTTGTAATTGGGCTTGCGAAGTTTATATGCATCAGCAGGAAACATCTGTTCATAGCTGCTTTGCTTGTATTGCCATCGATTCTTATTGCGCTTATCGGTACGTTCGGAGAAATCCATCAGCCTGTTCATCCTTTAGAGAATCCCATCCCCTTTCCCCAGTGGAATATAGGCCTGAAGATGATGCTTGATGGTCATCATTCACTCTGGGTTTTTGGGGCTGCGGGAGCGGTGATCGCGATTTCTGCTTTGCTTCTTCTCAATGCAATTGCTATGAAAAAAAGTAAACTAACATGGAAAGGATTCGCTGTATTATTCTTATGGTGTCTGCTCGCTATTCCATCACTATTACAGCACTGGGGTGGAAAAACAGACTATTACAGAGGGGTTCTTGCAGAACACAGGCAGGAATGGGCACTAGCTGCAGACTACTACGAATCCGCTTCAGCAGATCGCTCTGCGCCTGATATTGTCATAGAAAGGATTGCATACTGCAGATTGATGCAGGTTCACGATTACAGTATAGAACTGGAATTCTGACTGATTACCAGCAGGAGATACCATCATCTATAAATGAGGGATTGAAATGATCGGAATGATCACTACTCTAATCTTCTTATCAATAGCGGCTGTCTCCATCAGCGGGTGGGGAGTTCTGGCGCTTCCTCACTCAGAATCGTGGTCTCGAAAATTCGGCGCAGGAAGCTTGCTGATGTTTTTCCTTGTTTCGGTTGCCGGCTGGTCAGGATATCTGATATCGGCCCTCCTATGGGCAATCCTTGCAATCGGAACAATTCTGTGGATTCGTCCCGGACGCTTCAGTATGCCAAGAGGTATCGTATTGATAGCACTCTGTGGATTGCTGCTCTTCCCTCTTGTTCTTCTACAACCGATTTCCAGAGACGCCATGATACATCATCTTTATCAGGCCAGGATCTGGCTTGATGCAGGAAGGATTATCAGACCGGAGTGGTCCGGAATCTTCAGCTATCCATCCCTGGTTGAATCGTTCTATACGATTGCCGGAGGAACATTCGGATTCAGGTTTTCAAGAGTTGTCAGCTTGCTTGGATTTCTTGCTGCATGCTCCGTACTTACAGGTTACTTCTTGCGGGAAGGAAAGAGGAAAACGGCGATTCTCTCACTGATAGTACTAATGAGTATCCCTGAACTTGTTCGGAATGCAACATGGAGCTATTCAGATTCTTTTCTTATTTTCTTTTCTTTGCTAGCCTATGTGGAACTTATCAGAAAAAGAGGCAATCCCGTCCTTGCGGTAATATGGGCCGGAGGGGCAAGCTGCTGTAAATACAATGGATTCATTGTGCTTATATCCGTCTGTATACTTCTGCCGTTTTACTTTAAAAATATGACCAGAAAAGTGGTCATTTATTCTATCTTCGCTACTCTCTTTACTACAGCATGGTGGGCACTTCCAAATCTTCTGCAATGGGGTAATCCGGTATATCCACTCTTTCAAGGCATTTTCAACCCGAGTATTACTGTAAGCAGCAGAGCGGCAGAGTATTATGCCATGAATACTATCAGTACATCTCTCCACGGAATTCTGGATTATCTTCTACTTCCTGTCCGAATATCGCTCCACGGCGAATGGAACAATCCTGCTCTGTTTGATGGAGCAAGCGGACCGTTACTGCTGGCTGGTACGATTCTTGCTTTTCCAGTTATAAAGCACAGAAGAAAGAAATTTCTGCTGCCGTTTCTATATATCATTATCACACTGATCTCAAAAGGAGCAGTTGTCAGGGTTCGATACCTTCTTCCCGGTCTTGTAATGCTATCCATTCCGGTTTCCGAAACATTCGAAAACCTTCTGAAAAACCAGGGCAGAATCATCAGGGCTGCAACTGTCTTTCTGATCGCCGTATGCGTAATCTGGTCAGTAGTTAAAATCACGAGCCTTTACGAACATGAGAGACCCTGGGAATTCAAGGATGATAGGATATACCTTGATGAAAATGCGCCCTATTATGACTTTTTTCAGAAATGTGACCCTTACATATCTGAAAGTGATACCACACTTATGGTAAATATGAATCGTCCATTTTATTTTCCCGGATATGCTGTTTTTGATCATAAAGTGGTGCCATTCGAATTGATGGAGATGCTGTGGTCCGGAATGGATTCCGAAGAAATTGTGAACTCACTCAGAGAAAGAGGAATAACTCATTTAGCCATGGACATGTTTTTGACTTCAATAAACATTTCTCCAGAACTGTCAGCGGAAGAACTCGAACAATGGAGAGAATTTGTCTCATTCAGGCTTTATCCACTATTGACTGTGGATCAATACATTCTGTTCGAACTTAAATCCAGCCGGTGCAATTCCAGTATCTATTCGGGTCTGCTGGATTGATCCATCTGATAGTATCAATTCTATTCGCCGAATAACATTTTCGGTCTCCGGGGCACTTGCGGCCTGGAGGTTTGACTCAACCCATTAATGCAGTGTATGATTATTGAATGAAACTGGACACGGCGCTGGAAGCAATGGCAGACTCTTCAATACTGCCTGCTGAATACAGGAGAATCAGATTCTCTGTCAGGTGCAGGTAATTGAGGAAAATACACCAGATGTTAAAGGTATTAATGTGGCAAATTTCGCAGTAACAGGAGTTGCGGGATACATAGCTCCCAGGCATCTCGGAGCTATTACAGCTACCGGGAATAAAATAGTCGCCGCACTGGACCCGCACGATTCAGTGGGCATTCTGGAC
>JAUWJE010000113.1 GCA_030607835.1 Candidatus Fermentibacterota bacterium
CCTGTTGAATTCTGTTGATCTTAAAGTTTTGAGAGAAGGATAATCTTGGATTGGAGCACTTTCCCGAGAGAAAAGACAAACTGCATACTCTGTGGTTCTAACTCATTCTCTCTCCTGAGTACTCAGATGACATGGCCTGTTGTCAGATGCAGAAACTGCGGATTTGTCTATTTAGCTGAACGTCCTTCTGAAGACGATCTTGCAAGGATGTACAGCAAATCCTATTACGAGGATGGAGATGTGGGTTACAAGGGATATGTCAATATTTTCGAACAGTATCACGACACATTCCTCAAGATATTCAGGCGCAGGCACCGTGATCTGATCAAACGCGCAAACGGCAGAAGACTGCTTGAGGTCGGGTGTGCATACGGATTTCTGCTTGACTTTCTCCGCACAAAGTATTGGGAAGTGACCGGCATTGAAATAAGCCCTCTCTCTTCGGCATATGCGAGAGATCAATTACACTTGAATGTCCATACCGGAAGTGTGGAATCGGTGAATTTACCGGCAGAGTCCTTTGATGTAATACTCCTTCTTGATGTACTCGAACATCTTCACCGACCATTCGACACTCTCCGGCGTATTCGCTCCCTTCTTGCTCCAGGTGGAATCCTTGTTGTCCAGTGCCCATGGGAGCTCTTTCACTGGGAGGAAGTTGCCGAAGCTCGTTATAAGCGAATGAGACCGGGCACAATAAAACCGGATGCAGTTCCGGCTCATCTTTATTTTTTCCAACCCTCATCACTGGAAGGTGTTCTGCGAAAAGCAGGATTCAGAATTATCGGAAGACAATCAGGCAATTACGGAGCAGTAAGAAGACTGGTTGTTCCGCCTTGCATTAATAGAGGAACCGCTTTTGAAAGGCTCTTGCGTTATGTGTACTTTCGTTTGGGACTTCAGCGTCTGTTTTACCTGATCGCAAGATTGACAGGTTTAGGAAACGGCATCATCAGGTATGCTGTTCCGTCGAAGGATGATGTAGACCTATGAAAGCAATTGTCTTATGCGCGGGAATGGGAACCAGACTAAGGCCTCTGACCGACGCGATTCCAAAACCGCTGATCGAAATAACCGGATTCATTCTGCTGCACGATACTCTGCTTCATCTGGCTTCGCTGGGAGTTACAGAAGCAGTTGTGAACGGATCCTGGAAGGCGGATATGATCAGAGACTTCATGGTTGGCTCTGATCTTCCACTTGAAACGGTTTTCCAGCTTGAAGAGCAGCCACTTGGCACGGCAGGAGCGGTTCGAAGGGCACTTCCACTGCTTGGGGACGAATTCCTTGTAGTTTATGGTGACAATCTGACAAGACAGCCCATCCTCCCCCTTATTGAGCTGCATTCCAGATTGAATTCAGAAGTTACAATCGCTCTTTCTCCTACTGGAGATCCTTCAGGTAAAGGGATTGTCATTACCGATCCCGATGGCAGAGTTTCCCGGTTTCGTGAAAAACCACCGCCGGAACTTGCTGAATCAAACATGGCAAATTCCGGAATTTATATATGCAGGAGTTCAGCTGTATCGCATATTGAGGATGGCAGCTTCAGTGATTTCGGGTTCGATGTGTTTCCAAGATTACTCGAAGAGGGTAGAACGCTTGCGGCTGATACTCCAGGAGGGTATACAAGGGACATAGGGTGTCTGGAAGACTACCTGATTGCTTGCCATGATGTTCTTTCAGGTAAGATTCATCTGAATGTTAAACCAGATGGCATGAACAATGGAATTCTAATTGAGAATAGTCAGTCATTTGGGGAGATAGAGATCAAAGGTACACTATGGGTGCAAGAAGGAGCAACTATCGAAAGTGGATGCTCTCTTGAGAATTGTGTTATTCTTTCCGGAGCGAAAGTCCGTCACAACAGCGCATTAAAAAACACTCTTGTTCTGCCGGATTCTGATGTTGATGAAGGCACCGTGGCAATCGACAAATACCTGTCAATATTCTGATTGGAGACAGCATGCTGAAAGAAATCGGTACTTACCTTGATCAGGTGAGCACACTTGCTCTCAAAATACCCTCAGAGGATATTGAAAAGATTGCTAAAATTCTACTAGATACATATCACGCTGGAGGAAGAATATTTATTTTCGGAAATGGCGGCGGATCATCCACGGCCAGTCATTTCACCTGTGATCTTGCGAAGGGAACAGTCGCACCTGAAAGACCAAGACTCAAGGCAATATGCCTTTCCGATAATATTCCACTGATAACAGCATGGGCGAACGATACCGATTACACAAATACTTTTGGGGAGCAGCTGAAAAATCTTGTTGAAAGGAATGATGCAGTCATCGGACTGTCTGGAAGCGGTATGAGTCCGAATGTAATAAACGCTTTCCGCATCGCGAATCAGTATGGGGCAATTTCAATTCTGCTTTCAGGTTTCAAAGGCGGAGAAGCTGTTAAAGTTGCTTCAGAATCTATCGTTGTGCCCAGCGAAGATATGCAGCAGATTGAAGATGTTCATCTGATGCTGTGTCATATAATCTTCAGAATTGTTCGAAAAAGGATACGAGAAGGGAAAAATCAGGAATAAGTCTGATTCCTGAAGACTTCATCACCGTCAGCAAGGAAATAATTCAAAGCGTTACTGAAAATCCCGGGATCCGTCTTACTCTCCTTTGGGTATCTGCTCTCCCAGAGTTCCCACGATTTACGAATCTCCCGCTCCATCACTTCGGGAAGATTTCCCTCATCTCTTGCCTTCTCAATGATCTCGCGATTGTAGACAAGCATATCACTGGCCAGAACCCGCGCGAATCTTACAGCGTGTTTGAGGTTTTCATCTATCTTAACAGGTATTGGCGGAATTTCAGGTTTCTCCGGTTCTGGTGGATGAATAGTAAATATTTCAGAGCATTTCCTGCAACGAAACCGCTTGGGTGAATCACCAATCTTCTCTGATGGAATGTTGTATTTACAATTACATCCTGGACAATTAACAATCATGTATTCAACCTCCTGTGCAGGAATTCCTTTAACCTGTGTATACCTCTCCGGATATCATCTTCTGAAGCCGCAAAGGATATTCGAATATATCCTTCAGCGCCAAATGCTGATCCGGGTATTACAGCTACTCCCTCTTCCTCCAGAAGGTCGCTACAGAATCTGTTCGTGTCAAGCTTTTGAGGATCAGTGAGCAATCGCGGAAACACGTAGAAAGCACCATCCGGTTTCTTAAATTCCATACCATCAACCCTATCGAGAAGCTCACAGATCAGATCCCTTCTCATGTGGAAGGATCTGTGCATTTCCTCTCTTTCCCTGGATGCCTTTCCCTCCACCGCGGCAAGAGCTGCCCACTGGGATATAGAACAGGGGTTGGAAGTCGAGTGCGCCTGGAGAATGCCTGCAAGTCTGGTCCATTCGCTGCATGCAAGAGAGTACCCTATTCTCCATCCGGTCATGGCATAAGTTTTAGAAACTCCGGAGACGACGGCTGTTCGCTCTTTGAGCTCAGGGTGGAAATCAAGAATATGCGGCACACCGGAATCAAGATAGGCCAGATCTTCATAGATATCATCTGAAATTACCCACATGTCCGTTTCAGCAATCGCATCTGCTATCTCACTCATGAAAGAGACAGTGGGAACGAAACCAGTTGGATTGGAGGGATAATTAAGAAGTACTCCAACAGCACCCTTGCCGGCTGCTTTCCTTATTTCGGAGCCGTTTATGCACTCTTCCGGGAATATCGGTATACCGCCTGAAGCTTTGACCATCTCAGGGTAGCTTACCCAGAATGGTCTTGGCAGGAGAACCTTATCTCCCGGATCTATTGCGACCCTTATAAGACTGGCCAGATTGTGCTTTGCTCCACACCCCACAAGCACATTGGATGGTAACCAGTGCATGTTTCTTCTAATGGAATACTGTGCGGCAACAGCTTCTTTCAGCTCAGGGATTCCAGTACTTGCGGTATATACTGTTTTCCCTTCTCTGATGGCATCAATACCTGCTTCTGCGATTGGAATCGGTGTTGGAAAATCCGGTTGTCCCGCGG
The DNA here is from genome assembly GCA_030607835.1 of Candidatus Fermentibacterota bacterium. Classification (GTDB taxonomy): domain Bacteria; phylum Fermentibacterota; class Fermentibacteria; order Fermentibacterales; family JCC-6; genus Aegiribacteria. Next base: position 4,013 of record JAUWJE010000113.1, read on the forward strand.
AAAGGGAAATGATGTCTCTTCCCGCGCTCTGGAGTTCTTTGGCTTTCGCGCTGAGCTGCAGAGTTGCAGAAGGCGTAAGTGACATTGCGGTTCTGGAATACTCCATTAATACTTCCTATTCGTCGGATCCACCTTCAAATGAAGTGGCAAATCGTTTCTCAAGAGCTTCTCTTACACATACTGTAACAACAGTTGAAAGATCACCGCCGAATCTGGCTATCTCTCTGATAATTGTCGAGGACAGATACATATTTTCTTCAGAAGGCATAAGATATAAACCTGTTATCTCCGGTGCCAATCGTCTGTTTACCAGCTGCATCTGGAATTCGTACTCAAAATCGGAATTTGCTCTAAGTCCCCTGATAAATGTCATGCAATCAGTCTTTTTCATATAATCGACAAGAAGAGAATCAAATGAAGTTACATTAACTCTATCTATTCCCGTTTCAAGCATTGACATTCTAATCAGATTCACCCGTTCCTCGACCGGGAAACAGAGTTTTTTTGATGATCGAGTTACTACTGCGATTTCAATATGATCGAATATGTTCAGTGCTCTTCGAATAATGTCAATATGACCGAAAGTGACCGGATCGAATGTACCAGGATAAATAATCCTCATTCCGTTTCTTTCATTACTTTCCACATGAGATGTGTTCCTCCGTACTTTCTTTTTTTCCAGTTCCGCTGTAATATTGCCTCACTTCCACATTCAGCAAATACTATTCCCTCTTCTGAAAGAATCTTTTCCCAGTCCATACTGTCAATCCATTCGTAGAGTTCGTGATTCAAGTATGGCGGATCAATAAAGATCAGGTTCGGCTCTGAATCCATATTCGGAACCAGTCTCCTGACATCACCTGTGAGGACTAAAGCATCCGCTGCAGCGTTAAAAGCCTGCAGAGTAGTACGGATGAACGATGCAGCAAGAGGATTTCTGTCAATAAAAACACATTCCGACGCACCCCAGCTCAACGCTTCAAGTCCAACGGCTCCACTGCCGGAGCAAAGATCCCATACAATTGCATGATTCACCAGTGAAAATCCTGCTATGTCAAGAAAAGCTCCCCGAACAAGAGATGATGTGGGTCTGCATAGACTTGAAGAAGGGCGGAGAATGTGTCCTTTCCACTTTCCCCGCCCCAGTCTGATCAATCTGACCCGTTATTAATAAGGCCTGATTATGTGAGGAGTTACGAATATTACCAGCTCGGTCTGTTCCATTCGGTCAGAGTTGTAGGAGAAAAGTAGATCTCCAAGAAGGGGAATATGACCGAGCAGCGGAATGGCTTTTCTAACTGTAGTATGCTTGCTCCTCATAATTCCACCGATAACCGCTGTAGCGCCATCGTCTATCATTAATGTTGTATTCGCGCTCTGAGTGAGGATGATAGGCTGCCCACCTGAAGCTTCACCGGACAGCTCGCTTACACTGGGCTGCAGTTCAAGTGTTACATTGTTATCAGCGTTGATATGTGGAGTGACTGTCAGCTCAACGCCAATCTGGTACATGGTGACATAAGCATTTCCACTCGGATCAAGAAGGGTAAGCGGTATCTCTTTTCCCGAAATAACAGTACCGGTCATGTTGTCAATTATCGCGATTCTGGGTTCAGACAGAATTTGCGCATGATTCTGGGATTCAAGGAATGACAGAGTCGCGTCAATATCAAGAATGTCTGTGATCGTACCAAAAGAAATCGAGCCGGATGGATCTCCAACAGCAAGCCCTGAAGAGCTCATACCACCATGGATGAGCTCATTTGACCTGTTCAGATTTCCTATTGACCAGTCGATACCCATCTCATTCGCGTATGCGACATCGATCTCAACCAGTTTTGCCTCGATCATCACCTGAGCTGTGGGACTGTCGAGTATTGGCAGCAATCTCCCAAATTCCTGGAGCTTGTATGGAATATCCGTAATTATAACGGAATTAGTCCTGTCATCTACAGATATCTGTCCCCTCTCGGACAGGGCAGTGGTCAGCGCGTTATTGATACTTTCCGCGGTGGCATACCTTATTATGAATACTTCTGTCTGAAGATCCTGGAGGTTCTCTCTTTCGCTGCGAGTGACAGCCATCTGATTGATCTCATCATAAAAATCTTCTCGTGGCATTACTCGAAGTACGTTTCCCTGCATACTCGCCACAAGTCCCTGAGAATTGAGGATCGCGGTCAGGGCATCCCTCCAGCCGACATTTTTCAGTCTGACTGTTACAGATGCAGTATAATCCTCCGGGAGTATGATATTCATTCCGCTTACATCGGATATGGATCTGAGAACAGTCCGAAGATTTGCGTCCACCACATCGATCGTAATGTTTCTTCCCCCGGCTCCGGCCCATTCCACCGGAAATCCATCATCAACCTGACGATGGCTTTCACTTATCCTGACACCTCTGGAAACACTGGAAACTGCTTGTCCGGATAAACTTATCGAGCCTGGAGAAGACAGTGGAGCTACATCTCCACCCGTGATAACCGGTTCAACATATTCCGAAGTAGCTGACCAGGATGC
>JAUWJE010000003.1 GCA_030607835.1 Candidatus Fermentibacterota bacterium
GAGCAAAACAAAGCCAAAACGACCTGGTTTCTATAAAAGAACTTTTTGAAGCAGGTAAAGTAAAATCCGTTATTGTTCGACGGTATCCGTTAAGTGAGGCTGCTGAAGCGCTTCGGTATCTTGGTGAAGGACATGCCCGAGGGAAAATCGTAATAACTTTGAAAAATGGCGACAAAACCTAACAACGGCTTGCAGGCGAACAGCGGCTTCGCCGCTCAGCCAATTGCGCGACAAGCAGAATGTGTATCAGCCTGCAATTGTCATTTGCCTGTTCCGCCGCTGCCGCTGAAGCCAAATATGTTATATAGGGTAAGATAGACAAATGAAAAAAAACACATTTAAGGCTAAGCTTCTTAATATTCAGCCAAGTCAACTGTATATATGCTCTGAGAAGCTATCTCGCATGGTTGGTTCAAAAACGCTGATCAATGCTGAAGCATTTGAACCAGTTCCTGTCAAGAAGTTAGGAACGCGAGTTATTTTCACAGATGGTCACACAAGAGCCTTTGCTCTTTTTCAATCAGGAATAACTGAAATATATGCTTACTGGGATAATGATGAATTGGATTGGGAAGCCTATCAGATTTGCGTTGACTGGTGTATTAAGCAAAAAATATGCTCGATCAGGCATTTGAAAGACAGAATCGTTTCTGAACAGGATTATCAGATTCTTTGGCTTGAACGTTGTTCTGCAATGCAATGCAGGCTTGCTGAAAAACGAAAATACAAACAGAATATATAACAACAAAATGCAGTAGAACTGCGACTCCGTTAAGTTTATCCCTGCTTGTGCAGGCTACTGATTTAGAGCGTTCCTTCAGTTACTTATCAGATCAGGACAGCTCTCGGATAATCCTTTCCGCAATCTGCTTTGGCAGCAATTCCTGCATTCTATACAGATCTTCCGGTGCTCCCGACGCGCCGTAGGAAGTAACACCCGCTCGGATGAGGGGAGGAGTATCTTCCATGTTCGAGAAAGCGAAAGTTATTCCAGCGCCCATTCCGGAGTTAGCATCGTGATCTTCATATGTTAGAACAAGTCTGTAGTCCGTAAGTTCTTTCAGTAATCGGGGACTGATGCAGAGAGGGCAGCTGACCGCATACACGGCTGCGGAAACATCCATTTCGCGAAGAATCTCTCTTGCTTCAAGAGCTCGGAAAACCATGTTTCCCATGGCCACGATGGCTACATCAGAACCTTTTCTGATGTGATCATGCTGACCGAATACGAATCTGTAATTCTTGCCGTAAAAAGGTTCTCCGTTTTCATCGGTTATGACAGGCAGTTTCGAACGTCCCATGGCTATGAAGAAGTTGCCTGTGTGAGTTGCGGCGTACCTTACTACCCTGTCAGTCTGGTTTGGATCTGCCGGAACCACAGTATTGCAGTGATGAAGCGTTCTTATCAGTCCGATGTATTGGATACAATGGTGGGTTTTCCCGTCCATTCCGACATCCAGACCACAGTGTGTAGCGACAACCTTGAGATTCGTCATGTTAATGTCATTTAGCCTGTGCTGATTATATGTTTCATCTATGGCAAAGACACCGAAATCAGCCCAGAATACAACCTTATCGGCGATTGAAGCCGCACCTGCTGCCGTAGCAGTGTTGTGTTCCATTATTCCGGATTGAAAGAAATGATCTCCGTACTCGATCCTGAACTGATCTGTTTTGACAGATCCTGCAAGATCGCAGTCAAAGACCAGAGGAAGATTATCCTGGTTCATCTTCGCGAGTGCCATAAGTGCAGCGCCGAATGCGCTTCTATTATCTCCCTTGTGATCAACGGGGTAAATAATAGGTGTACCCTCAAGATCAAGAATGCAGTAAGGAAGCCTGAGATTGAAATCTCTTTTGCTGTTCCAGTTGCTGCTCCTGACTTTTTCAAGCTCCTCAAGATTATTTGTCAGCTTAAGCTCAGCGAGAGCCGACGCAAGCTGCTCACGGGTAAGGGCTTTTCCATGATATTGAACATCGTTCTCCATAAAAGAAACACCTTTACCCATTACAGTCATGGCTATGATGAGTCTTGGAGCTTTGGGTGAGATCCCCGGTTTGAGAGCCCTGTACAGAGCAGAGAGACTGTGACCATCTACTTCTGTAACATCCCAGCCGTCGGCACGGTATTCACCCGCAATATCCGTATACATCACTCTGTCCGTACGCCCGCTTATCTGCAGACCGTTGCAGTCAACAACAACTGTTATGTTATTGAGTCCATTCGCTCTGATGAATCTCCGTGCTTCTGCTATCTGACCCTTCTGATGTTCACCATCTCCTGTTACAACCCAGATCTGATTGTGGATTCCCCTCGATCTGTCAGCCAGAGCCATTCCCGCAGCGGCGGAAACACCCTGTCCAAGGTTGCCTGTAGTGAGTTCCACACCCGGAACCGATCTTTCGATATGTCCTTCGAAAGGGCTGCCGGCCTTCCTGAAAGTGGAAACTGCCCTCTCCAGATTAAAGAAGCCCAGTCTCCCCAGTGTTGAGTAAACAGCTGGTGATGTATGACCATGGCTTACGATTATTCTGTCCCGTCCATCCTTCAGGGGTGACACGGGATCAACATTTGCCTGAGACCAGAGCAGGGCGAAAATTTCAAGGGATGACATTGAACCTCCAGGATGACCGCTTTGGGCAAGTGTAGTCATCCTGAGGATATCTCCTCTTGCGTTCCTACAGAAATCTTTAAGGTTATTCCGAAGATCGCTCGAGAGTTCAAGTGGTTTAAACAGTGTACGATCTATACTACTCAAGAGTTATTACCTTCCAGTCTTGCTGTGAGCTTTTTCCTGATCTTAACAAAAACTGCGTCTGAGGCTTCAAGGACATGCTCCAGGCATTCTTCAGCTTTCTGTCTGGTTTCATTCACAAATGATGAGGAATCCTCAATCTCTCCCAGATTGATCAGTACATTGTAGTAAGCGCCTACCGCTGCCGCTCTGGCTGCAGCTGCGGCTACACCAACATCGGAAACAGACGCCTGCATGCCTTTCTCTTCGAGAGATGATGCCATTTCAATAATAACCGGGCAATGCAGAAGAACTCTAAGAGGTACTGCAATGGCGTTTTTCACCGCTTCCTGCACATCACCATCCTGCTTTGCGGCAGCCATCCATTCATTAAATGCAATAGTGTCATCGTCGATGGCGTTAAGAAGATCATCTTTTACTGATTGAGCTTCCGGTGCGATGTTTCGCATAAGGTTCCACCATTTGCGGTGCTTCCTGTTCTTAACCGTGAGATTGGCCACCATCGCGTTCAGAGAAGCACCGAGCGCACCCATAAGAGCAGCTGCCGAACCTCCACCGGGAGCGGGTGAGTCAGTTGAAAGTTCGTCCGCGAAATCATGACATGTCATTCCGGAAAGGTCTACTTCTTTTTCTTTGACGATGTACTCGATAATTTTTTCCTCCGGTATGAATGGAGCCACATCCCGAAGACCCATTGATTTAATCGCGATCTCTATAAGTTCCCTTTCCGGTACACCAGTAGTCTTTCCCTGTCTTCCAACGGAGGACAGACCCGAATTCTGTTTTTCAAGATAGAATCTTCCCGCTTCCAGCATCGATGATAGCGGGAGCAACCCCACCACTTCCGAACCCGTTACTCTTGTTCCGAGTTTTTCAGCTTCTTCAACTACCGCTTCGTATCCCGCATGTAGAGGAGTAACGGAAAGATCGGTAAGGTTCATAGTAACCTGTGCGGTATCATATTCTTTTATATACCAGCCTGTTGCCTTGCAGTACTGGAGCTTTCCGGGCTGATTCACTTTGTTTCCTTCTTCATCCCTGATGAACTTCCAGTTATTGTCTCTTTTGAATCTTCCTGTATCCCGGATAGTCAGGCCTATGTCACGGGCTATACCGGGATCTTTTGTGTTCAGGTTCACATTGTATGCAATAAGGAAATTCCTTGCCCCTATCGTACAGACACCTGTTCTGGCAACTCTCTCGTTCCATTCATTCGGACCGAAATCCGGAGTCCATTCCGGTTTCCCCAGCTTGTCAGGGAGCGCCTCATACTCTCCTTCACGAATGTTGGGCAACTTTTCCCATTCAGGTTTTGAAGCGGCTTTTTCATACAGGTAAACAGGGATCGAAAGTTCTTCACCGACTCGCTTGCCAAGTTTCCGGGCTAATTCTGCGCACTCCTCCATGGTAACACCTGAGACAGGAACGAAAGGACAGACATCAGTTGCTCCGTGACGTGGGTGTTCCCCGGTCTGCTTTCTCATGTCGATCAATTCACCGGCTTTTTTAATCAGCTCGAATGAAGCCTGCATGACTGCATCCGGAGTACCCGCAATGGTGATGACGGTTCTGTTTGTCGCTGCTCCAGGATCAACGTCAAGAACCTTTGCTCCGCTTATGGAACTTGCTGCATTCACTACTTCGTTTATCAGATCCATGTTCTGTCCCTCAGAAATATTTGGAACAGATTCTACTATCTTTCGGGTCATAAGATCCTCCCAATAGATGAAGGTTTCAGAGAAAGGAAAATTACTGTAGATTCAAGCATCAAAGCTAGGAAAAGGAACGTTAAAAGTCAACGATTGCAGGATATGGAGAAGGCATGATTCGCGGAGTTGTTGAGGGTTTTTACGGCAGGCCTTACACCGCTGCAGAGAGAAATATAATTATCAGCTACTTATCCATGCTTGATGATCCTGTGTATATATACGCTCCCAAGAATGACCCTTATCACAGGTTGAAATGGCGACAGGAATACCCTCATGACAGTTTTGAAGCTCTCTCCGCAAACATTAGAAAATCCAGGCAGACCGGCGTAGAGTTTATTTTCGGAATAAGCCCGTGGAGATTCGCGAATGGTGATGCTGAGTTTATTATAAGAAAGGCAGATAAGGCACTTTCCGCAGGAGCCTGCGGAATCTGCGTTCTTTTTGACGATGTTCCTGAAAAAGCTGATCCTGAACTGGCGGTTCGACAGATTGAATTAGCGGAAAAAGCGCTTACCGATCTCGATTGCCAGGTTTACATATGTCCATCAGTCTACTGTGTTGAACTTATGGAAGTACTCAGCGGAGAAGAGTACCTCCATGTCCTGAGGAACAATCTTCCTGAGAAATGGAATCTGCTCTGGACCGGTGACGCTGTCATTTCAAAAGAACTGGACTCCACTTCTCTTGTTCGAGCTGAGGAACTGCTGGGGAGACAGCCGGTTCTCTGGGACAACCTTCTGGCCGATGACTACACTCTCAGGAGAATATTTCTTGCAGGACTCGTTGACAGAATACCTGACAGTTATTCGTTTCTTTTAAATCCATCATCCTGTTTTCCTGCAGCACTTCATGCGGTATATGAACTTCTGCTTGCGTCGGGTGTTGAAAACTGCTGGCCTGATGAACTTGGGCACGACCGTGCAGCATGGAAGCTGCTTGGTGAATTTCATCATCTTCCATGGTCTGCGGGAATGAAAGTGGAAGAGCTGCTGGGAAAGATGAACTCTGCTGTTACTGATGGAGCCTCTGAAGGTTTGATGACAGATTTGAAGGGGATATCATCCACGCTCGATGGATTTGTTGAATATATACAGGACGTGCAGGGCGGTTTTGATCTCATGCCCTATATCATGGATGTTGGAAAGCTGATAGGGTGGTGGACAAAAGTCCTTCTTCTGCCGTCTCTGCCACAGAGAGTGCGCGAACTCAGATACCTGATGCTTGAAAGGCTTCCGTTCGAGCATCCGTTGGCGGCATATACAGCAACAGTTGTATCGAATGCTCAAAGAGAGGAATGAGATGAGAATCGAACTGGCGGGATTCAATACCGATATCCAGAATAGTGGGACAACACCTGAAACACTTTCTGCCTCTTACGCTCGAATCAGCCGTGATCCTCGACCAATTGATGTTCTCAGAAAAGAAGCAGCCGGGGAAGGTGAAAAAGCCAGGGCATCCAATCGGCGGATTGTCTTTGAGTATGGTCATGGTTCAGTCGCTGAACACGCTGTATTTAATTTTGATGTCATTGATATATCAAGACTTGCCGCTGAGGAGCTGCAGAATTTCAGGATAGCTAGTTTTACCGAGAAATCCCAGAGATACATACGTATTGGAAAAGATCTTATCCTGCCTCCGGAGCTTAATGGAAATGATGAAATCAGATTTCGCGGGACTGCGGACAATCTGTTTGAAATATATGAAAAGCTCTACAACGGATTGATAGAGAGTGGAGCGGACAGAGACACCTCAAGGGAGGATGCGCGATACGTTCTCCCTCTCGCAACTTCATGCCAGATGGGGATGACTGCCAATGCGCGTGAACTCGAGCATATTATCAGAAGGTTGTCCAGCCATCCATTCGCCGAAGTCAGAATGCTGTCGGAAAAGTTCCTTGAACTCGTAATGGACGCTTCTCCATCGCTGTTTCTTTTCCTGGAGCCGACAGCAATGGATAATTTTGCTCACTCCATGGCTCCGGTTGATTCAGCTGCCTCGAGTGATGTAGTGCTTGTGGATTGTGATGATGATTCTAAGGTTGGATCATTGCTGCTGCAGAGGATAAACGGAGTTCCGCTTGAAGCAGCCGGAAGGATGTGGGCTGAACTGGACGAAGGGGAGAGAGAAGAACTGTTTATGGATGCTCTCTCAGGATTGGGCATACATGATTCTGTTCCGAGATGCTGGGAATTTTTCAATGCTGAATTTGAGCTGATTCTTTCAGCCTCTGCATACGCTCAGATGAAGAGGCACCGTATGTGCACCAGACTCGTTTCGGTTTACGATCCTGTTCTTGGAGTGACTGTTCCCGCAAGTATCTCCAGTGCCGGACTTGAAAGTGACTTCATGGAGGGAATCAGGATTGCTGAGGAAGCTTCAGGTTCTCTCGGCATACTCTATCCCTACATGCTCACAAATGCTCACAGGCGAAGGACTGTTATTAAAATCAACGGCAGGGAACTCTACCATTTTTCCCGACTCAGGGAAGATTCTCATGCTCAGTGGGATATACGAAATATTGCCCATTCAATGATGCATGCAGTTCGGGAGGTCGCACCTCTGACCATGGTTCTCACAGGCGGAAAGTCTGATATCTCAGGATTATTTATCTGAGAGCCATTTCCAGTATTCTCGGAGTGCCCGGAACCGATCCTGAGACTGGAGTAATTTTCAGCATTACTGCACCGGTCATTCCACCGAGATCCAGATCGTAATGCCATTCGAGTTTACCCTCATAATTGCTGCTGTACCTGCCGAAAAGATCTCCCGATACCGCTGCTTCTGTCCAGGTATAACCGTTATCAGTGCTGAATGTTACATGCAGATCCAGAACACGCTCCTCAGAGTCTGATAACTCGTACGAAATGTATACCGTTCCGGTTTCAACAGAGATATCACTGATAGCAGCATGCATTACTGACGGAGTTCTGGAATTATCCAGTGAAAGTGGTCCTGCAACTTCAGAGAAGACCGTATCACCATCAATCGCGGCGAGCCTTATTTCCAGTTCCGCTCTTTCCATCCCCGGAAGATCCTCAGTACTGTTCCAGCCGACGTTGAAGTTTTGCGATGTAGAAGTGCGGAACTCTCTTTTGTCCAGACCAGCAGCCGAGATCCAGGAAACCGAACCAACAAGTCTGTATTCGAGGTCAAGAAGAATCTCATCACCCTCCGGATCTATGATCTGGAATGTGACTGGTACGAGTCCTCTGAACGTCTCCCATCTGCCGGGAGAGGTGATCGCAATGGATGGAGGTCTGTTGTTGTCCAGATGGAATGGAGAGGATGGAACAGCAATACCTCTGTCGATATCTTCGGGAATTGCTCTGAAACGCACCTGATTACCATCGAATCCTGGAGCATCTATTTCCGATTCCCAGATAATGTCATACTGATAAGTGCCAGTGGAAGGAGTTGAACTCTCGGATACTGTTGCTGCTCGCCAATTTGCTCCACCGTCAAGGGAATACTCATAATGTACTTCAAGCGGGTTTTCCTCCGGATCGGCCAGTCTGACTCCTAATGCTATTCGGCCCGAGACTTCTGCCTCTGGCGCAATGATCTGGCCTGATGGAAGCCTGTCGGAGTCAAGATGTAGATTGCCCAGTATGCTCCATTGTCCGGGATCTGAATCAGCTGCTCTTACCCTGAGAGAAATGTTCTCAATGTCAACATGACCGAGATCATTGGCGGCGTTCCATATAACCGGTTCACCATAGAACCATGGCGCAATCTCGAAGATACTGCCTCTGAGGTGAGCATTTCTCCAGGTTGTCTGACCATCAATTGAATACTGGGCCTGAAGCTGAATTATATCACCCTCGGGATCGTCAACAGAATAATGGATGATGTACTTTCCATCTGATTCTTCCCTTGATGTGGATAGATAAAGTGCTGGAGGGATATTATTGTCCACACGAAAGATGTTTGATAGACCACTGACACCCGGACCATCCGGACAGAAAGGGGTTATTCTCAGAACGCACTCGTGTATATCCTGACCTGGCAGGTCTTCATCACTGTACCACAGCACGCTTGACCCATCGTCTCTGAAACTGTTTGTCTCATTCCATGTGAATCCTGAATTCGTGGAATAAGCCAGTGAGATTCCAGAAACGAAATCGCCGCTGATCTGATAGGGTAGAGTAACTGCTCCGGAGCATTCTTCTGAAATCACATCCGCGCAGATAACAGGGAGAAAGGAAAGACCATAACTTCCTGAATTAGCTTCATCGCAAAGCATCTGAGGCCATGGACCTGGATGCATGCCAATTCTGGAGATTGTGTATGCTGCAAGCTTGCCTGTTCTTCCGAGCACAACAAGTTCCAGGTTTCCATCTCCGTCTATATCACCCGCTGCAGGGGGGGTGGATACAGGTTGACCGAATGAAATTGGAAATCCCTGTATTATTCGTCCTTCTGCGTTCCATCCGTAAACACTGCCGTTGTCCGTTCCCACTATAACTCCCATCCCACCGCTCGTTCTGGCAATTATGGGAGAAGTCGGGCGGCCATCTGTGAAATTGGGCCAGCGCCAGGATCCGGCAAGGCTGCCGTCGCCATTGAGCAGTGTTACCGTACTGTCAATGCAGGAAATAGCTATCTGAAGCTCCGGACTATCCAGATCAAGACGTCCAACAGCAAGAGGTCCTCTGATGCATCTGTCATCAAGGAAAAAGGGCCACCCGTCGATGCAGCTACCGGTCATGCTCACAGCGTACAGCCTTTTGTTATGAGTCGCGAACAGAACATCACCCAGACCGTCAGCGTCAATATCAGCAGTTACAGGAATACTTCCTGATGAATAGCCCGTGTTGACAGGCCAGCCAGGTGACACAGAGCCGTTCATGGAGAGCACGTATATCCGGGTATTGACAAGTGCGCAGACGAGGGAATATCCCGAACCTCCGTCAAGAGCGATCTGAGAAGGTTGCCACCTCAGTTTAGCTGGGAGCTGCACAGGCCATGATGGTACTGGATTGCCTGAAAGATCAAGCAGGTGTACCTTGGAGTCAGCGGTTCCGAAAGAAATCTCGTAATTGCCATCGTCATCGAGATCTACAGCAGATATTCCGGTCAGAATCCCGGGACCGACAAAAACAGGCCATCCGCTATTCTCGATCCCGTTATGATCAACAAGATGAATATAGCCATCGTTATCCGCGTATGAGATTACGTGTCCTGATGAAGGTGAGTAGAAAGCTGCTGCTTTTTTTGAAACACCCGCTTCACTTGATAGTGGGAATCCATCAAGCGGTACACCGGATCCGGTCCATCCGCCAAGACCATTGTCTCCAAGTGATACAAAAATATTCATTGATCCGGACTGATTGAAAGCCAGTAAAGGATTGCTCATGGGTGTATACCCGGTATTGATTTCCCATTGGGGAATCTGACAAATCAATGATGCGTAAAGAAATAGACATATAAACACAAATACACCTCCGTTAAAGAGGAACTAGTAACTTATTATTATGCTGGATTGTCATGTAAGTCAACCACAGACACAAATACACCTCCTTTTAGCTTAGGAAGTAAGGTAACTTATTACTATGCTGGTTCGTCATGTAAGTCAACCACAGACAGGCCATTCCCTTCAATACAGTAGAGGTTGACTCATGACTTCTATTGACAAATAATCATACATACAGTAATGAATGTTGAAGGAATTCTTCCATCAACTCTGTTCTGACTTTGGGTTCGGGGGGAGTATGGAGAAGTTATGAAATACACCGTGTATTCTGTCTTATTGATATCCTTTGTTGCCGTAGCTGGTTCTCTTCAATTCACACACTCGGGAGTTATTGATTGCCCCGATGCTTATGTGTTGCAACACACCGAGATAGAAGCTGCGCTTTCTGTTGCGGCTTACAGCGTCGAGGATACTACCGGAGCTAGCAACAGTGAATCCATGGTTACAGGATATCTTGATGTGGGACTCTTTCGTTACGCTCAGATAGGTATTTCCTACCTTGGTGATGGAGGAGTTGTAGGGAACGTCAAATTTGCCGTTCTTCAGGAAGGTATTTCAGTACCCGCATTTGCTATTGGTCTTGAGAATATCACAGGGGAAAAGGATATTGACTGTTTCAAGATAGATAGTGCCGGAGTAGAAATGTTCTACCAGTACAACGACGCTCAGAACTGGTCTGCATACGGTGTTGCTTCAAAAGACCTAAGCTTTCTGCTCGGAATTCCTGCAACCGTCAACCTCGGTATCGGAATCGGCCGGTTTGTCGGAATTGTTGATTCAGGAGCTCTTGGTATCGGAAGTTCAATCGCCCACGGACTCTTCGGATCAGTTGTGTATTATCCAAACGATCTCTTTTCTATTGCCCTTGAGCAGGACGGCAGGGATCTGAACCTGGGTGTATCATATAAGATTAACAGTTTCATAACTCTCGAGATGGCATGGGCTGAATTCGAACAGACGATCTTTCCAGCTAAAGGCCAGAACAAAACTGATGTCATGCAGAATTCCAAAGTCTCATTTGGTGTGAGATCCAGAATAGGTCCTGTGTTCGGAGCAGACAGGATTGCGCTTGAACGTGAGCAGCAGCGCATTGAACGGGCAAGGAATAGACTGCAGGAACTTGAGGCTCGTAGAAGAGCGGCTGAGTCAGAACTACAGAGACTCCGCGATCTTCTTGAGACCCACTGAAGAAACGATCAGTTGACATGAAACTTCGACTGTTACTTCTATTTTTGATTTCATTCAGTTCGATTCTGTACGCTCAGAATCAGGACGATGCTTCCGGTGCATCCGAATCCACCAATATTACAGAAGATACAAGCGCTCGTCTCAGGCGAACCTCAGAAGAACTTGCTGAGATTGAGGCGCAGATTGGCAGGGAAGAAGATCGCCTGGAAAGAATCATGTCTGAACTTGTTCAGCTTCGAAGACAGCATGCGATTCTTTCAAGTGCTGAAAGCGCATTCCTTCTTGGCGAAGAACTGTATATGGCAGGGTCGATTGTTTGGGCAAGAGAAGCTTTCGAATCAGTGAAGGATAATTTCCCGGAATCCATTTATTATGACGACGCTATTTTCAGACTCGAACTGATCTCGTTCGAACTTCAGGATTTCGAATCAGCGGTTGAATATTTCGAAATTCTCAGAAATTCAGATCCCTCTTTTGAGTTCATGGACCTTGCAATAATTGCCGCAGGTCTCTCTACTTACAATCAGGGGGATTTTCCCGGTTCCAGAACGCTGTACAATCAGGTGATGCCATCAAGTGAATATGGAGCGCTTGCTGAATATCTGAAGGCTGTAGCATTCGTGGAGGAGGAAAATATAGAGTCCGCTGTTGCTTCCCTCGAAGGAATACTCAATCGGACGGGTGGAACCACTGGAGAGCTGAATCTTGCCGACAGAGCAAGGATCGCTCTTGCTCAGATCCTCGTTGAAGAGGCTAGATACGATGATGCTATCAGATATTATTCCAGAGTATCTCCCTTCAGCTCCTACTACGATATTGCCATGCTCGGGTACGTCTGGACCCTTATGCGGCAGGGTGAATATCAGGATGCGTATAACCTTGCTGAGAGAATTCAGGGGGAAGTTCCGAACTCCGAGATTTTATCTGAATTTAAACTTGCTCAGGCAAATTGTGCTCTTGGCGCGCAAGATCTTGATATCGCTATAAGCATGTACGAGGATTTGCTTTCGCATTTTCAGGATACCGAAGATTACTACGATCTGTTTCTTACCGGATCATCACTTGCTCAGGAAGAATACAAACTTGAGCGGGAACGTCTTGACCGGATAAGGCTTGGTCTCGCAGAGCTCAAGGAAGAAGCGTTTACTCAGGGAGATATGGAGCTGGTTGAGGTTATTGAAGAAGAAGAAGCATTCCTCCGCGAACTCTTCACAGAAATAAGCTATCTGGAAACGGTACTCTCCCTGCCGGTTGAGATTGATCCTGAATCAATGGAGTATGAACTTGCCAGGCTCATTCAGCAGTGTAGAAACAGCACTGAAATCCTTGCTCTGACTGCCGGTGAAGTCGAAACGCTTACTGAATCCCACGGAAGCGAACGTGACCGCCAGGATCTCGCAGATGTTGAGAAGGAAATTGATAGAATACGTCTATCTCTTCAGGATCTCGCATCCAAGTTTGAAGGCGGGATGACAACCGAGCATGACTGGGTCCAGGAAACCAAGTACGGTATTGCCGTGGCTACTTTCATGGAAAGGGAACTGAAGCGTGATTCGGTAAATTATCTTGGAGCATATTACAGGAACAGGATTCAGGAGGCACTTGAGGAGGGCGATTCCCTGACAGCCTCATCGCTGGACGGTCTCCGATCAAGAGAAATAAGTTCTCTTAACCGCCGAATTGATGAATCTGCTATTGAATGCTCGGGATTCTTCGAGGAATATCTTGCCAATTATCCTGATTCCCGGTTCATTTCCGATGTTCTGGTCAGGCTTGCTCAGCTGTATTACGATATAGATAATCTGCATCACAGTGAGCGTCAGGCTCTTGCTGGAATAGAAGAGTATATACCTGAAGATTACTCAAAATCCATTTATTTATATCAGCAGGTTCTGAATGAACACCCTGGTAGTGAAGTTGAGGACATAGCTCTGTATTCACTTGGCTATTGTATGGAATCCATGATGGATTTCGAGGGTGCAATGGATAACTACCGTAATCTTCTTGAACAATACCCCCAGAGCTTGCTAGCGTCGGAATGCAACATTCGCGTTGGTAATTTCTACTTTGATATCCTTGAGTATGATTCCGCTCTGGTTTATTACCAGAATGTGCTGGATTATCCCGGCAGCAGCCCCAACCTCTTTCAGCACGGATTGTACAAACTCGGGTGGACTCTTTATCTGACGAAGAATTTCAGGAATTCTATTGCCACTTTCGCATATCTTCTTGAGGATGATAGAACCATTGACAGTCTGGGTATACGTAGAAGAGGCGATATCAGGATCCTCAATGAAACCAGAGAGTACCTTGCATATGATTTTCTGGAGATGACTGACAGATCTGCTTCTGCAGTTGCCACTGCAGTTATGTTCCTTGACAGTTTTGATGATTCAGTGACCACAGTTGATGTACTGAATCAAATGGCTCTGATTTCACAGGAAATGACAGACTGGCAGACATCAATTGAAGCATATAACGCTATCCTCGATGAAAATCCATTAAATGCAGATGCTCCACTCTATCAGGTGAAGATTGCCCAGGCGTATGAAGAACTTGGAGAATTCGCGCTTGCTGCAAGAGCCAGAGATGAACTGATTGCCAATTATGGCGTCGACAGTGAGTGGTATAACTGGATGGGAGAGGAGTCAGCAATCGCTGTTGCCGATTCCCTGCGGGGTTCTTCATTTGAAGATGCGATACAGTACTATCTTGAACAGACTGTTATCTCCAAGGATGATCCTGTTGTCTTAAGTCAGGTCAATGAAGCCCTTATTGAGCGAATTGGGGCTTACCTTCAACAGTATCCTGCATCAAATAGAACGTACGAATATCGTTTCCATCTTGGTGATGCTTACTATCATACAGGTCAGTATGTCGAAGCCGGTGACATGTACTATCTGGTCTCCCTTGACAGCAGTTCATTTCAGAGACAGGAAGATGCGTTCAACAACGCGTTTTCATCATACCTGATTGCATACGATGAAACTCCGGGAGTTGACAGCCTTTTACTGAGACAGAAAATGCTGGAGACTGTAACCAAGTATTCCGAGACTTTCCCCGACGGTGAGAATGTCGCCTGGTTCCTGTGGGCTGCAGCACCGAAGTTCTACAACGCAAGCGATTACGATTCCGCTCGAGAGATGTTCTCACAGCTTTATCACAATTATCCGAATTCCGGCTTTGCCGCAAGGGCTGCGAAATTTATCGCTGATTCTTATCAGCATGAGGAGCTGTATGCCGAGGCTGAGGAATGGTACGGAAATGCATCGCAGATGGCAGCACAGAGCGGAGAGGATCTCGGAGCCGACATAGAGCTTCTCGCGGCTTCTTCCGCATACCAGGATGCGGCTGCGCTGGCTGAGAGTGAGAGCACGGAAGACCTTCTCGCAGCTGCACGGCGCTGGGAGGAGACAGCTCATGAACATGCCGGATCCGACGTTGCTCCAGTTGCCTTATATGACGCAGCTGAGACTTATGGAAAAGCTGGAAGCATCGATAACTCTGTAAGACTTTTCCAGGAATTGGCACAGGTGTATCCTTCCTATGAAAATGTTGCAACCGGTCTGCTCAGAGCTGCTTACCTGCTTCGGGAGGATGAGCAATATATAAGAGCAGCTCAGATATATCTTGAAGCTTATGCAAAATTCCCGACTGATCCGGATATGATGGCAGCACTTAGCAGTGCAGCTCGATGTTTCGAGGATGGGGACAGACTCGATTTAGCAATGGGTGTTTTTGAGCAGATTGCAAATGACAGAGCGGGAACAGCTGATGTTGTGATGGAAGCTTTCGCTAAAATTGGTGAATACAATTACGATATGGGCAACATAACATATTCGTTGAGCAATTTTGAGAACTGCATTTCCATATATGATCAATATCGCGATGGTCAGCTGACTTATCCGGCCATGTCCGCCTACCTTGTAGGTGAAGTTGCTTCGCGGGATTATTATGCTCTGACTCCGGTAACTACCGATAATGTCGAGTACAAAACACAGCTCTTCAATGGGGCGGTCGCCAGTTATAACAGAACATTCTTGTACCTTGATGACGATTATGTCTTTCGGGCAGTTCTGAAGATCGGTGAAATTCAGGAGGATTTTGCGAACACAATCGGTTTTATGAATCCACCTGAAGGGCTTTCACCTGAAGGGGAGGAAGCTTTCTACAATACACTGATGGAAGCGTACGATTTATACATCCAGAGGGCAACCTCCACTTACGAGAATGGTCTTGAGCTCGCGATGAATAATGGAATACGCACTGAGTGGACCGATTTTATTGCAGTAAATCTTGATCTTCTGCTCCCCGGTTCAAGCTCAAGCATCGGTTACTCATCGTTCACTCCCAGAGTAGAGGAGACACCTGAAATAGAGGAAATCAGCGATGTTGATGATGGCTTCACACCTGATCCCACTGATACTGGAACTTCCGCCGCTGATACTCCGCTCCTTGGAGAATCCGAAACTTCCACTGATGACCCCGGTCACACTATCAGATATGAAGAAGAGGAAGAAAGCGGAGGGGGGTGTTTCCTATGGCCGTTCTGATGAATGAATTCAGATACCTTCTGAGGATTACCGGAAAATCAGTCATACTTTCCTTAATTATTCTTCTGATTTCAGCTCTTCAGATTCAGTCTTTCGCGCAAAGTGATAACGAAGAGGTTACAGGAGCAACATGGGTAGAGGGCAGGCTAGTACTTGAGGAAATAACGATCAGAGGTGAACTCAGGACACCTCAAGCTCTTTTCATGATGCTGAAAGCAACTCCTGATCTTAGTAATATAATGCTTGAGAGGAGCTTCATAGAAGATGTAATCAGACCTGTCTATCCGGGGGCATTCGCCAATGAACCAAGTTTTGGAGCCGGTCGGGAGATGAATGTATTGCCTGGCTGGGTGCGATACGGGTCTGTTGCGCTATTTGGTGGTCTGTCGGCATATAGATATTATCAGGGTGACGATGAACAGGGACTGGTTTTCGGCGTGATAGCCGGTTTCGATTTAATTGGGAATTTAATACTTGATCTGGTGGGAAATTAACACCTGTTCTTTCGAGAGGAGATCATAGATGAGACGCTTTTTGCTTCCGTTGTTGCTGGTTCTTTCAATATTCCTTTTCAGTGGGATTGCGTTTACACAATCCGAAGATACCACAGTAGAAACAGATGCTGCTGCTGATAGTACGATTTCTGACTCTACTGCTGTTGAGGAGGATACTGCACCAGTTGAGGTGGAACCCGCTCCTACACCTGATACTGTCGTAGCTGGTGTTGAGGAAGCTGAAGAAGAAGCTGAGGAAATCGAGAAAGCAGGTATCTTTTCTGAAATGGCTCAGTTCTTCCGCTCTGGCGGTCCCGCAATGTGGATTATTCTCATATTTCTTGCATTTGGTGTCGCGATTGTCGTTGAGAGGGTAATATTCCTTTTCGGTGTAGCAGACATGAAACCAGAGAAATTCATGGGAAGAATTGCAGATTTCATAAGAAAAGGGAGTATCGAAGGTGCAATCGCATCCTGTGCTGACAAGAGCGCTCCACTGGCAAGAATAATAGAAGCCGCACTCCGAAATTATCGAAATACAGAGCGCGATATTCAGAACGCTGTTGATGAAATGGCTCTTGCGGAATTACCAAGATTAACCGCACGTACTGGATATCTTGCCATGCTTGCAAATGTATCAACAATGGTAGGTCTTCTTGGAACCATTTTCGGATTGATTGCAGCATTCGAGTCAGTTGCGGCTGCAGATCCGGCAGAAAAGAGCATAATGCTCGCAAACGGTATTTCCATGGCAATGAGCACGACCGCATTCGGACTTATTTCAGCGATTCCACTGCTCATCGCGCATTCATTCCTCACCGCAAAGACAGACAACCTTATTGATGACATCGATAGATACTCAGTCATGGTCATCAACATGCTTGCACAGGCCAGAAAGGAAGGCTAATGGCACAGGCAGCAACTGGTAGAAGTCACAGAGTCAGGCACGTACCTCAGCTTGATCTCCTCCCGGTGATGAACCTGTTCTGCGTGATAATACCATTCCTGCTTCTTAGCGCGTCATTCCTTGAAATAACCGTTATTGAGATGAGTCCAACTGAGGGTATCAGCGCGGGGGCCGGCACAACCAGCCTGGCTCGATCTGAAGAGCAGCTTCTACAGCCTAAAGTGATTATTACCAATAACGAGATGTTTCTGGGTACCGTCTTTGGAACCAAACATGTGAGTTATGTCCTTCTGCAAGACCATGATGGTGAAATTATACCTACATATGATTTCGATGCTCTTTCTGAAGCCCTTGGAGACTTCAGGAAGGAACTTAATGTAGCGTTCCCCACAATTCCGGTTAACAAGATAATCATCCTCACGGTTGATGATATTCGCTATGACAACATAATCAGTACGATAGACATTTGTATCGACCATGAGTTCAACCAGCCGGGGCTGCAAGTTGCGGCCCACAGTGTTCTCCAGAGACAGATTACGGATGGAGCTGCTGGAGGTGAGTGATTATGAGTAGCCCGCCAACCAAACGACACCTCCCCCTGTTGCTTGGGTATAAGAAAAGTAAAGCATTACTCAGGGGAAAGGACAAGAAAGTACAACTGAATCTTACCGCATTGATTGACATGTTCACCATTCTTGTTGTCTTCCTTCTGAAAAGTTATAGCGCTGAAGGACAGTTGGTTACACTCAGTGATGTGCTTACTCTTCCTGAGTCAAGAGCCCAGCAGAATGTGGAACTCTTTCTGGAAATTGTTGTTACTAGCAGTGTGATAGTGGTTGATGGTGATCCCATAGTATATGTTGATGAGTCGGTACTTACCGAGGGTAATCCGATTCCTGCCCTTGTCGAAAGACTTTCCGATCATTTGGAATACACAAGGCTTGTGCGCGGTATAACAGATGAGAAGGAAATGAAGGTCAACATACAGGGTGACGTTGCAGTCCAAGCAATTCTTCTCCAAAGGGTCATGAGCAGCTGTGCTATGGCTGGCTACGCTACCCAGAACCGGACCGTTATCAACGTGGAAGGGGACGAAGAATGACACCCCGGAAGGATGAAGAAAGAAAAATCCTTGCCATCGCAATAATGCGGGATGACAAGGTTGTTGGTAAACTGACACCCGGATCGGAGCCTGTCAGGCTTGGAACAGGATACAACAACCATATCGTAGTCGAAGGTGAAAACCTGCCGGACAGCATGGTGCTGATCACACCGGGCGATGACGTGAACACATTGGTCTTAAGACTGTCAGATCAAATGGATTCTACAATAGAATCCTCTGATGGTACTACACTGAAGTTCGAGGATCTGCGGGATCTTGGGATATTCCCGGTTGATTCTGATGGATATTACCTGCTGAATATCAAGTATCTTGATAAGGGGCATATAACCGCCGGACCTTTAGTAATTCATTTTAGTTTTATTGATACTCCAAAACAGACTGCTCCTCCTCCTGAGAAAAAGGAGAAGAAGGAGAAGAAGGAAAAGAAGAAAGAGAAAGCGGAAGAAAAACCTGACAACAGAGTATTGAAGATTATCGTTGAAGGATCTGACGGCAAGAAGGAATTTCTGCCTAATGCCGGTCTCATGACTATTGGTGAAGCGGAATACAATACTGTAAGCGTAAAGAACATCGGTCTTCCACGGATACATACCCTTCTTGAACCGCATGATAATAAATATCTGCTCCGTCTCATTCCTGGAATTAAGGGTGGTATTGAAGTCAAGGGTAATGTAGTCCCATTTGCCACACTTATCGAACGTCACCTGATGGAAAAGGACAAAACCAGTGAATCCTATCTGTGGGTATTTGATAAAAACGTAGGCGGCGTATTTACTCTTGGTGATGTTGAGGTGTTCTTCAGTTTTACGGAACCACCAGAAGTTGTGGAAAAAATTGTAGAAAAACCAAAAGAAAAAATAATTAAATACATTCCTCCGGAATACAACTGGGAAGACTTCGCCACAAGACCTCATGACGGATTGGCAATGAAAGGAAACCGGGAGGAACTCAACAGGAATGCAATCATTCTTGGGCTTGGTATGGCTATTGCACTGATTACGGGTTCTGTATTTGATAGATTCATCACAGTTATTCATGAATCAAAGGAGCAGATGCTCAGAAGTGCACCCACCGCTCGGGTTGCCACACTTGCAAGACAACAGATTTCCGAGGGAATTGGTGAAGAAATCGTTTCAGATATGAGTATCGGTGAGGAGAGCGTTGAAGTTGGAACCAGCGGTGGCGGTCCTGCTGGCAGCAGTGGGCCATCCGATGGTGTTTCCGATGGTCAGGCCGCGGGAGAAGCTGTTCTTCAGAGCAGCGGTTTTGCGGGATATGGAACCGGTGGTGCTGGTGGATCATCTGGTATTGCATCTGATCTTCAGGCTGCTGCAGCTTCTGGCGCCGGACTCGCTTCCGGTGGCGGAGGTGAAGCTCTTATCGCCGGTGCAGGCGGTGGAGGTTCCGGAGGTCTTGGTGGACTAGTAGGTGGTGGAGGCGGTCCTAGTGCAAACATTGCGGGTGTGTCCTCAAGTGAAGTTGAAGCAGTTCACAGAGCTGCTGAAATAACATTCTCGGCACATTCATCGAGCTCAGAGATAGGCGTCCAGGGTCGAACCATGAATGATATCAGACGGAAAACCAATATGATTATCATGAGGATTAAGCGCGCATACGAGGATCTTCTCAGGAGCAACCCGACAGCGAGTGGCACAATCAGTGTAAACTTCTCCATCACGCCGGGTGGTTCAGTGGTTAATGTCAGCGTATCCGCACCAGGGGCTCTATCCTCTCTTACCGCTTCAGTTCAGGCAGCTGTCCAATCCCTGAATTTCGGACCATCAAGCGAACAGGTGGAGAACATTCCAACAGGTGTTACATTGAACCTTGTCCCGCCTGACTGATTGAATAAAGAACAGAAATAAAAAGAAGCCCCGGGCGGTTTGCCCGGGGCTTCTCTACATCAAGTGCAGGTGCTGTACTTTTAGTACATACCGCCCATACCGCCGCCCATGCCGCCCATGTCGGGAGCAGCTTTTTCAGGTTCAGGTATCTCGGTTATGATGCATTCTGTTGTTACAAGCAGTCCGGAGATGCTTGCCGCGTTCTGGAGAGCTGCTCTGGTGACCATGGTAGGATCTACCACGCCAAATTTAAACATGTCTCCGAACTCGTTTGTCTGAATATTGATTCCACTGTCCTTGTCGAGTCCTCTGACTTTTTCCACAATGATAGCGCCCTCAAGTCCGGCGTTAATAGCAAGCTGTCTGAGAGGTTCAGAGAGACATTTGCGTACAATGTCCACGCCTATCATCTCATCATTCGCAAGGTCAAGCTTGTCAAGGAATTTTTCACATCTGAGGAGGGCAACGCCTCCACCTGCTACAAGTCCTTCTTCAACGGCAGCACGGGTTGCGTGAAGCGCGTCTTCCACCCTTGCTTTCTTTTCCTTCATCTCAGTCTCGGTTGAGGCTCCGACTTTGATAAGGGCAACTCCACCGGCAAGCTTGGCCAGACGTTCCTGAAGCTTCTCTTTATCGTAATCAGAGGTTGTATCCTCAATCTGTTTCCTGATCTGTGCAATTCTGCCCTGTATATCCTCGGTTTTACCTCCACCATCAATGATAACGGTGTCATCTTTGTCGATGCGGATACTTCCCGCAGTTCCCAGATCATCGATGGTGATATTGTCGAGCTTGATGCCGAGGTCCTCAGTGATGGCCTGACCGCCTGTGAGAACAGCTATATCACCGAGCATGGCCTTTCGTCTGTCACCATATCCTGGAGCTTTTACAGCGGCAACCTGAAGCATACCGCGCATTTTGTTGACAACTAGTGTTGCAAGAGCTTCACCTTCAACATCTTCAGCGATGATAAGAAGCGGTTT
This sequence comes from Candidatus Fermentibacterota bacterium, assembly GCA_030607835.1. GTDB lineage: Bacteria > Fermentibacterota > Fermentibacteria > Fermentibacterales > JCC-6 > Aegiribacteria. The sequence continues at coordinate 21,031 of JAUWJE010000003.1, forward strand.
GCTCAGCTGAGCTATTTTTTCAAGAATGGGAAGCAGATCCTTCATGCTGGAAATCTTTTTCTCATGTATGAGAATGTACGGCTTCTCAAGAACAACATCCATATTTTCAGCGTCTGTCACAAAATATGGGGAAAGATACCCTCTGTCGAACTGCATTCCCTCCACGACATCAAGTGTCGTATCCATGGATTTGGCTTCCTCAACGGAGATTGTTCCGTCTTTGCCGGCCTTGTCCATTGCTTCTGCAATGATATCACCGATTTCATCATCGTTGTTCGCGGAGATTGAAGCAACCTGCTTGATATCTTCCTTGCCGGAAACGTCACGCGATAGGGTTTTCAGTTCCTTCACAACCGTTTTTACGGCAGCGTCGATGCCGCGCTTGAGCGCCATCGGGTTCACTCCTGCTGTGACATTCTTGAGACCCTCACGATAAATGGCTTCTGCAAGGAGAGTAGCAGTCGTGGTTCCGTCCCCGGCAACATCACTAGTCTTGCTGGCTACTTCGCGAATGAGCTGAGCGCCTATGTTTTCGAATCTGTCAGGAAGCTCGATTTCCTTCGCCACCGTA